>JAFSYD010000174.1 GCA_017443685.1 Lachnospiraceae bacterium
GTATAACGCAAGCCACCGGTAATGATCGCGATATTACTCTCGACCTGAATGTTCGCGCCCATCCGTCTGAGCTCATCCACATAGCGAAAACGATTTTCGAAAATACTTTCCGTCACCGTCGAGACGCCGCTTGCCAAACCAAGCACAACCGTCATCTGAGGCTGCATATCCGTCGGGAAGCCGGGATAGGGCAATGTCGTCACCTGTGTATGATGAAGCGGCAGATTCCTCGCCACCACACGTACGGCATCATCGTATTCGAAAATCTCACAGCCGGTTTCCAACAGCTTTGCCGTCGTCGCTTCCAAATGCTTCGGGATCACGTTACGAACAAGCACATCCCCGTGCGTCGCAGCGGCGGCAAACATAAACGTCCCCGCCTCGATCTGATCCGGGATCACCGAGTACTCCGTTCCATGCAGACGCTGCACGCCGACGATACGGATCACGTCCGTACCGGCGCCGCGGATATTCGCGCCCATACTGTTCAAAAAGTTCGCAACGTCAACGACATGCGGCTCCTTCGCTGCGTTCTCGATGACGGTACGTCCTTCCGCTAAAGCCGCTGCCATAATAATATTGATCGTGGCACCGACCGAAACCTTATCCAGATAAATGTGATTACCGATCAGATTTTTCGCCTTAGCGGAGATCAGACCATAGCTGATATCCACCTGAGCGCCAAGAGCCTTGAATCCCTTGATATGAAGATCGATCGGACGGCTGCCGATATCACAGCCGCCGGGAAGCGCTACCTCCGCAGAACGGTACTTGCCGAGAAGCGAACCCAAAAGATAATATGACGCGCGGATCTTCTTGATGTATTCATAATCGACGGCAACATCCTCAATATGCGCACCATTGATCCGCACGGTATGCTTATCCACCCGGTCAACGATCGCGCCGATGTCCTGCATCGCACCAAGCATCACGTTAATGTCGCGCACATCCGGCAAATTCTCGATCGTAACCGTCTCATCCGTCATGATCGAAGCTGCAAGGATCGCCAATGCCGCATTCTTCGCGCCGCTGATATCCACAACACCTGCCAACGGCGTACCGCCTTTTATCACATACTGTTCCATAAACGAACAAAAATCTCCTTAAAGCCAACAATTAAGAAGTATTATATCACATCCAAAGGGAATATAATATACTTTTTTAAATTATATTATCTGATTTTGGCTGCGCCGGTACACCGCTTTTACTCTCTCCGCCTCTCGTAATTCGCAAACTTCGTGTACTCCGGCAGCCACGCGAGATTGACCGTACCGACCGGGCCGTTACGCTGCTTGGCAATGATGATCTCCGAAACCCCTTTGCTTGGACTGTCCTTGTTATAATAATCATCACGGTAAATGAACATCACGATATCCGCATCCTGCTCGATCGCCCCCGAATCACGAAGGTCGGAAAGCATCGGGCGCTTATCCTCACGCTGCTCGACGCCGCGGTTCAGCTGGGACAAAGCGATCAGCGGGACATTCAGCTCCCTCGCCAAAGATTTTAACGACCGCGAGATATCGGAAATCTTCTGCTGCTGGGACACCTCTTTTCCTGTCGTCTCCATCAGCTGCAGGTAGTCAACCATGATCAGCTTCAAATCATGCTCCTGCTTATACTTCCGGCACTTGCTTCGCATCTGCGACACGGTGATCGCCGGCGTATCATCAATGATCAGCTTCGAGCTGCTGACCGTAGCCGCGCCCTCGATCAGCTTTTCCCAATCGCTGTCCTGCAGATCGCCTGTCCGCAGCTTCTGCGCATCCACGCGCGACTCCAGCGACAGCAAACGGTTCACCAGCTGTTCCTTTGACATTTCCAGGGAAAAGATTGCGACACACATATGCTCGTGGAACGCGACGTGCTCCGCAATGTTAAGCGCCAGCGCCGTCTTACCCATGGAAGGACGCGCCGCAAGCAGGATCAGGTCCGAAGGCTGCAGGCCGGCCGTCCGGTAATCGAGATCGATAAATCCCGTCGGCACTCCGGTAACATTTCCGCTCAGATGGGAAGCCGCTTCGATCTTATCAAGGGCTCTCGATACGACCTGATCGATCGGCTCGAAATTCTCCACGCCCCGTGACTGGATGATCTCCAGCATCTTCTTTTCCGTCTGATCCAGGATCGTCGCGACCGGCTCGTTCTGTTCGAAGCATTCTTTCTCGATCTCCTGGTTCACATGGATCACGTTGCGCAGCAGGGCCTTATCCTTTACGATCTGCGCGTAGCTTTTTACATTGACGGAAGACGGAACGGAAAGCGCCACATCCGTAATATACTGCTGCGACGCGATCTCCGCCGGAGCATTCTTCTGCAAAAGCCGTTGCTGCACGGTCACAACGTCCACCGGCTGGCCTTCGTTGTAAAGCTCCACGATGGATTGGAACATCAAGGCAAAGCGCGTGTGGTAAAAATCCTCGCGCACCAGAATCTCCATCGCCGAAGCGATCGCATCATTATCCATCATCATCGAACCGATCACCGACTGCTCCGCCTCAGGCGAATTCGGCATCGTTCTTGTTACAACCGTCTCATCCATAAAAATTCCCACAAATCATTCGGAAAAATACCTCTGCCATTCTCCCGGCATTCTCCGCCGCTCTTACTGCTCCGAAACGTGTACATTAAGCGTCGCCGTCACTTCGGGATGCAATTTCACCCGAACCTCGTGCATCCCGAGTGCCTTGATCGGCTCATCCAAAACGATCTTCTTTTTATCGAGATCACGGTCATACTGCTTTTTCACTGCTGCCGAAATCTCCTTCGACGAAACGGATCCGAAGACGCGGCCGCCCTCGCCCGTTTTGATCGTCGTCTCGACCTTCCAGCCTTCCATCTCTTTGGCAAATTCCTTTGCGGCCGCCAGATTCTCGGCATCTACCTTGATCTTGTTCTGCTGCTGAAGCTTAAGATCGTTCAGCGCCTTCGGCGTCGCCTCCACCGCCATCTTTTTCTTGAAGAGCATATTGCGGGCATAGCCCTCCGACACCTCTACCACATCGCCCTTTCTGCCCTGGGCTCTTACGTCCTGTAATAAGATCACCTTCATAATACAATCTCTCCTTCTTCAATCATTGCGTCGATCGTCTGCTCGATCCGGCGCATAACTTCCTCTTCCGTTACATCCGCAATCTGCGCGCCCGCGACATTCAAATGACCGCCGCCGCCCATCCGTTCCATCACGCGCTGTACATCGATCTCATCGATCGAACGTGCGCTGACATAGATCTTGTTATGGAACTTGGTCAGCACGAACGACGCCTTGATTCCGATGATGTTCAAAAGCTCGTTCGATGCCTGTGCGCCGACCACGGTCGGGCTTTCCAGCTCTCTCCCGTGACAGATCGAAATCGCAAATGCGCCGCGGTATACCTCCGCCCGCCGGACGATCTCCGCACGCGCCTTGTACGCGTCCATATCCTCACGCAGCATTTTCCGGACCCGAGTGACGTCTGCGCCGCAGCGCTTCAAATAGGCCGCTGCCTCAAACGTACGCACGCCCGTTTTTGTTAAAAAGTTGTTCGTGTCGATCAAGATACCGGCGTACAGGCAATCCGCCTCGACCTGCTCCAGACGGATCCGGTCGGAGAAATACTGCAGGATCTCCGTGATCATTTCACAGGCCGAAGACGCATAGGGCTCGATGTAGGACAGCGTCGGATTCGCGATCTGTTCCGTGGTCGTCCGGTGGTGGTCGATCACGACGATCGGGCCTCCCCGCTCCAGAAGCTCCGGACACTCGCTGTTCGAAGGACGGTTCGTATCCACGACGATCACCAGCGTGTCTTTATCCCACACGTCAAGCGCCTGGTAGCTTTCCAGGAACATGTCCTCCGGGTACATATCCTTATTGGTAAAATCATCCACAAACGTTCGTAACGACGCCGTCACCGTATTCAAAATGATCTGGCACTTTTTGCCCATCTCCCGCGCCGCCACGTATACGCCGATCGCGGCGCCAAGCGCGTCCGGATCGCTGATCTGATGTCCCATAACGAGGATGTGGCCGCTGGTCTTCATCAGCTCGCGCAGCGCCTGCGCTTTAACACGCGCCTTGACACGGGTATTCTTCTCGATCTCCCTGCCCCTTAAGCCATAATAGGAGACGTCCTCCACATCCTTGATGACCGCCTGCGAACCGCCGCGCCCTAAGGCAAGACCGATCGCGGCACGCGAATACGCCGCGAGATCCCTGTACGTATCCGCGCCGACGCCGAGCCCGATACTGATCGTCACCTCATTCTCATTGCCGACCTTTGTGGACTTGATGTCCTCCAAAAGCGAGAACCGGTCCTGTTCCATCGTATGCAGATAGCGGTTCTGGAAAAATACCGCGTATTTGTCTTTTTCCAGCTTCCGGACGATACCGTCGGCCTTCTCAAAATACTTGCTGATCTTGCGGTCGATCACGGCGTTTAAGAGCGCCCGCTTGACCTCTTCGACGGATTCGAAGGTTTCGTCGTAGTTGTCGATGTACACGAGGCCCGCGACCATCTTCTGCTCATCATTCCAGCGCTTGTAATTCACAAGCTCCGTCTTATCCAAAAGCATCACTGAGATCAGCGGCGCCTTGTCCGTGGTCTCCATCTGGATCATATCCGCGTCGGAAGCGCTCTCCTCGATGTGCAGCCGGCGCAAGAGCGCGGTATAATTATGCTCATTATACTCGATGTCGTATTCGATCTCGTCATGCTTTGCCGCTTCGAGGCTTTCCCTTGTGATCTCGCGGAAGATCGAAGTCACGGACTTCCGGTAGCGCTTGTCCTTCGTTGTCAGATATGCAAACGCCTCATTCACCCAGAGGATCTTCCCGGTGTCATCGATCAGCGCGTAGGGCACCTGGAAATGCTCTAAAAGCTCCTTTTGCACCGTGGAATACCGCGTTGCGAAATTAATGAGCTCCTGCTCGATCTGGCTTTGGGAAAACTTAAACAGCACAAACACGATAACCGTATAAAATGCCACCACGGCCCCCATCACCATGCCAAGCTTAAAGTTGTAGATCGCAAGTATCAGACTGGCCACGAAGAACACCGACGTAATGTAGAGCGGCGCGTAAAAATACCATTTTAATTTGCCCTTATACTGAATAGAATCCATTATGCATTTACCACCTTGCCTGTGTAAAGCTGATAATATTTACCCTTCTGCGCGATCAGATCATCATGATCACCGCGCTCGATGATACGCCCGCCATCCATTACCATAATGCAGTCGGAATTGCGGATCGTCGACAGCCGGTGCGCAATGACGAACGTCGTCCGTCCGTGCATCAGCCGGTCCATCCCGTCCTGAATGATCTTCTCGGTCCGGGTATCGATTGAGGACGTTGCCTCATCCAGGATCAGTGCCGGCGGATCCGCGATCGCCGCCCGCGCGATCGCCAGCAGCTGCCGCTGCCCCTGGGACAGATTCGCCCCGTCGCCCGTGATCATCGTGTCATACCCTTGCGGAAGCTTATGGATAAACCCTTCCGCATTCGCCAGGCGGGCCGCCGCCACAACTTCCTCATCGGTTGCGTCCGGCTTGCCGTAACGGATGTTGTCGGCAACCGTGCCGGTAAAAAGATGGGTATCCTGCAGCACGATCCCTAAGGACGCGCGAAGCGCACTCTTTTTTATCTTATTGACGTTGATGCCGTCAAAACGGATCTTCCCGTCCGAAACGTCGTAAAAGCGGTTGATCAGGTTCGTGATCGTCGTCTTCCCGGCACCGGTCGCACCGACGAAAGCGATCTTTTGCCCCTCGTTCGCGTAAATGCTGATGTGATGCAGCACCTGCTTATCCGGAACGTAAGAGAAATCCACGTCATCGAACACCACGTTCCCCGCAAGCCTCGTGTACGTCGTCGTACCCTCCGCTTTATGATAATGCTTCCAGGCCCAAAGCCCGGTCCGCTCGCTGCACTCAACAAGCCCTGCGTCGGTCTCTTTCGCGTTAACCAGTGTCACATATCCGTCGTCCACCTCCGGCTTTTCATCCATCAGACCGAAGATCCGCGAAGCACCGGCCATCGCCATCACAATGAAATTCAGCTGCTGGCTGACCTGCGAGATCGGCATATTAAAGCTTTTGTTGAAGGTCAGAAAACTCGCCAGCTTGCCAAGGGTCAGCCCCGTCCATCCCGAAAGCGCCAGCGCACCGCCGACCACCGCGATCATCACATAACTGATATTGCCGATCTGCGCGTTCGCGGGCATCAGTATATTCGCGTATTTGTTGGCGTTGTCCGCACTTTCAAAGAGGGCGTCATTCAGCCTTTTAAATTCCTCGACGGACTCCTTTTCGTGGCAGAATACTTTTACCACCTTCTGCCCGTTCATCATCTCTTGTATGTTGCCGTTAAGGTTCGCGATCGCCGCCTGCTGCGCGCCGAAATATTTTGCCGACATACCGCCCAGGTACTTTGTCACCGCAAAGGTCACGCCGATCATAAAAAGTGTAACGATCGTTAACGGAATGCTTAAGATCACCATCGACACCAGGACCGATACAACCGTAAACGAAGCGTTGATCATCTGCGGGATCGACTGCGAGATCATCTGCCGCATCGTGTCGATGTCATTCGTGTAAAAGCTCATGATATCGCCGTGCTTGTGCCTGTCAAAATACGACACCGGAAGCTTTTCCATGTGGTCAAACATCTCATCGCGAAACCGCCGCTGTGCGCCCTGGCTGACATACACCATGATGAGATTGTATAAAAGCGACGCCGCGATCCCGACCACATAGAAGCCTGCCACTTTTAAGATCGCAAGGAGAAGCGGAGTAAAATCCCTGCTCCCGCTGCGCACCATCGGCATCACATAGTCGTCGATCAGACGCTGCATAAAAAGCGTTCCGCGCACGTTTGCCAGCACCGAGATGATGATGCAGACAAAAACGACGGCGAACTGTATGCCGTAATATTTAAAAAGGTATGCAAACAGGCGTTTCATTGTGCCCGCAGAATCTATGATCTGCTTCTTGCTGACCTGCTGCGCCCGTGGTCTTGGCATGGTTGGTCTCCTCTGTAACTTAACCTATTCCGGCTCATCGAAATCGCCGCTGCTGCCACCGGTCTGCGACTCATAAACATCTCGGTAGATCGCATTGTTTTGCAAAAGCTCCTGATGTGTCCCGATCCCGTTGATCCTCCCGTCGTCGAGAACGACGATCCGGTCGGCGTCCTGTACCGAGGACACCCGCTGTGCAATGATGATCTTCGTTGTCCCCGGGATTTCCTCGCGGAAAGCTTTGCGGATGTTCGCGTCCGTCGTTGTATCCACGGCAGAGGTGGAATCGTCTAAGATCAGCACCTTCGGCTTTTTCAAAAGCGCCCTCGCGATACACAGCCGCTGCCGCTGTCCGCCGGAAACATTCGTCCCGCCCTGCTCGATATAGGTATCATAGCCGTCGGGGAATCCTTCGATAAATTCATCCGCGCACGCCAGCCTGCAGGCACGCGCACAATCCTCATCGGAAGCGTTGGGATCGCCCCACCGCAGGTTGTCAAGAATCGTGCCGGAGAACAGCACGTTATTCTGCAAAACGACCGCCACTTCATCCCGCAGCGTGTCGATGTCATAATCTTTTACATTGACCCCGCCGACCAGAACCTGTCCGCTTTTTACGTCGTAAAGACGGGGGATCAGATTCACCAGCGATGTCTTCGAGCTTCCCGTCGAACCGATGATACCGATCATTTCCCCGGAAGCGATATGCAGATTGATGTCGCTTAACACATTTTCGGCCGCGCCTTCGCCGTACGCAAAATCGACTTTGATAAAATCAACCGCGCCGTCCGCAACCTCCATCACCGGCTCTTTCGGGTTCGTGATCGTCGACTTTTCATTTAATACCTCGGTCACACGCTCTGCCGACGCAACCGACATCGTGATCATAACGAAGATCATCGACAGCATCATCAGGCTGAACAGGATGTTCATGCAATAGGCGAGGAGACTCATCAGCTCGCCGGTAGTCAGCGTCTCCGCAACGATCAGCTTAGCGCCGAACCAGCTGATCAGAAGGATGCACGCGTATACCATCCCCTGCATGATCGGCATCATCCCGACCAGATTCCGCTCCGCGCGGATGAACATACGGCAGAGATTCTCGCTTGCCATATGGAATTTGGCTGTCTCGTATTCCTCACGGACAAATGCTTTTACCACGCGGATGCCCGAAACATTTTCCTGCACGGATGCGTTCAGCTCGTCGTATTTTTTAAACACCTGCTCGAAGACCTTCTTCGTGCGGACCGTAATAAACCCGATCACGACAGCCAGAACGAGCGCCGCCCAAAGGTAAATCTGCGCGAGCTCGGGGCTGATGTAAAACGACATACACAGTGCAACGATCACACTCGCCGGGGCCCGCGCCCCTATCCTTAAGATCATCTGAAACGAATTCTGCAGATTCGTCACATCCGTCGTCAGCCTCGTTATCAGCGACGACTGGGAAAACCGGTCGATGTTCGCGAAGGAAAACGACTGGATATTCTCGAACATGGACTGCCGCAGGTTCCTCGCAAATCCCGTGGACGCCCGTGCACCGTAGCGGCCGCCCTCGATGCCGGCGTACAGGCCGATGCCCGCGGCGATCACCATCAGACCGCCAACCTTGAAAATGTGTCCCATATCCCCCGCTTCCACGCCATCGTCGATGATCGATGCCATAAGGAGGGGAATGATCATTTCCATCGCCACCTCCAGCAGCATAAACGCCGGGGTCAGGCAGACGTCTTTTTTAAATTCTTTGACTTCTTTTAAAAGGCGTGCGATCATTTATGGTTCCTTTTGCAGACTGTCGGTACAAAATAATCATATGAACCGGGAACATTCTTTGCCAACAGCAATAGCTCTTCTAATTTCCCCATTTTCCCGTCACCTCTTTGTTCATCAAGAGAGCATCCCTCCTTTGAGATGTTCTCTTCTTGCGGTGGTCTGCCTGGTGCAGTCGATGACTGCACATAATTATTCAATATTATAATACTTTTGGGGTGAAATGGCAAATTTTAAGACAAGAGGGCTGTCACATAATGCTTGATTCAAGCGCCGAGTCTCACTAAATTCCCACTTCGATGCCCTGTTGATCCGCCCTGCGCGGGTAGTCTCGACATAAGAAGCATCACGAAATCAAAGATTTCTATGCTTCTAAGTCTGCGATTCCTGCTCGTTCGGATCGGTCATCTCGTGCTCATTAAGTGATTCGGCAATTCATCAAGTATTATGCGACAGCCCCATCCTTAATTTTAAAATATTATCATTTTATCAATTCGCAATGTTTGTTGTTCCCGGCGCTGCCTGCCCTGCATCTGCCCCGTCCGCATCCGCCGCATTTGCATTCGCATTACCGGCATCTGCATTCGCTCCGCCCCGGTTGGCTGCCGGTTGTCCGCCTCCGGCATCACCGTTATCACCGTCATCACCTGCGTCGGCACCCCGCCGCTCTTATTTTCCTCCAACTGTATATCCTCCTTAAACATCGCCTCTAATTCTGCTTACCTATGTCAGTATCGCACGAAGGCCATCCTGTAGTACTTGCGAATAATTGATCCCTCGCTTATCGGCAAGATTCGACATCCACGCCGGTATGGAAACATTTTTACGAACAGCGTGCGTATCTGTTGCCGCCCGGTAAGCTATCGTATCCACACTGATCAAAGACAAAATGTCATCCTCCGTATGTTGAATATCTTTCTGTGGAGTAGGGGGTGCAATCTCAAGTCCTTCATCCTCCGCAACCGTCAGCCAGCCTGCCGCTGCATCGGTAATCTGCTCCACCGCATCTTCAAGCGAATTCCCTGTTGTGATACAGCTTGGCAAATCCGGTATTCTGATGTAATACTTCGTTTTGTCTTCATTCGGTGTAAAGACAGCCGTATACGCGTATTTCATTTTATCACTTTTCATCAGTTATCCGGACTAACGCTTATGCTCATCGTTCCATAACTAACACCTTTTTCCAAATGGAACGAGTATAGATTACCTCCCGGTTCCCCTTCAACGTTAACTTGCCTATCGGCTATAACGTTGATGCCCTTATTCGAACCCGAGACTTTGACAAAAATTTCTGTTCCCGCCATTATTTTCGCTTGCTTAATCCCATCAGAATCTGTAAACATAAGTCCAACTTCGTTGTTAAAGTAATCTTTGCAATATATACTTTCTATCGATGGATTGCTGCTGCCACCGGCTTGACTGGTTATAACGGAAATATTAATGTCTCGATTCGCATACGTTGCCGCAACAGTTGCGTCAGTATTCGGCATGGAAAACGAAACCTGATCTCCCGATGTCGAAATCCCCTCCGACAAGCTATTCACTGTCACGCTTGTCAACACACCCGCGGAATCATCGATACCGATCGATGCCGCTATAGCGACGGTAACAGTCTCACCCGCCGCAGCCTTTGCGTCCGAAGGCGAAATAATACTCATGCAATCAAGCGAATCTAATCTCACAGGTTCCCCTGCTGAATCTACCGCCGAGTATTGCGTCGTGATCGCATACTTCGTTGTCGCCGCAAAAATCGCTACCGCAGACACATTCGCAGCCGGCATTGTGAATGTATTGCTGCTCGATACCGTTACAAAATTCCCGTTGGCATCCTTGACTTCCCATTGTGAGAGCGCATAGCCGCTGGCGGGCGTTGCGGACAATGTAACCGTCGTACCCTCAGCCGCAGCCGTGGGGCTTGCCGATACCGTACCGCCCGCGGACGGTGATGCTGCCACGGAAACACTGTATGTCACCGTCTCCGCCTCCGCCTGCGCTTCCGTCACCGTCACCTTGCACGTCGCCGTCTTGCTGCCGTCTTCCGTCGTAACCGTAATATTCGCCACACCAATACCAACGGCACTGATGGTGCCGCCCGATACCGTTGCGACGCCCGTGCTGTCACTCGCCCACGTTACCGTTTTGTTCGTCGCATTGTCCGGTGCTACCGTTGCCGTGATCGTCCCGGTCTCGCCTTTCGTCATACTGATTTCCGTCGCGCTCAAGCTTACCCCCGTTACCGCAACAACGGAACTGCTTGAACTACTGGAGCTGCTCGAACTGCTGGAGCTGCCGGACGAACCACTGCCTATCAGCTGGATACCACCCGATGAAGTCGTGATCGCTCCGCCTGTCGTTGTCTGCGCTGCACCTGCTGCCTGAGCCTGTGCATCTGCCTGCGCCGCATTGGCCTGTGCCGCGTTGGCATCTGCCGCATTGGCATCTGCCCCATTGGCGTTCGCATCCGCATTATTCGCATTGCCTCGGGCAGCATTCGCTGCCGGGGGCTGTCCTGCCGCGTTCCCGCCGGCATCGCCGTCACCTCCGGCATCATCTCCGCCGTCCCCATCGTCTCCGCCGTCGGCTCCGTCTTCGCCCTCAGCTCCTTCTGCTGCGCCTTCTCCTTCTTCGCCCTGCTGGTTCCCTTCATCATCATAACCTGCGTCGATCAGCGCCTGTGCCGCCGCCTGGATCGCGGGAATGTCACTTTGCAGCGCTTCTTCCAAAGATGAAAATACCGCCTGCTCCGCACGTCCCGAAGCTTCCTGCCGATATGCCGCTGCTTCGCCCGCATTCTCATTCGATCCGGGAACGCTCGCGTTCACCGTCTGCACCGAGGCCGCGCTTTCCCGCATTTCGCTCTCGCTCCAGCCGGTCTGATCCGATACTTCGTGAAGCGTCTGCTCGTTTTCAACGATCTTCTGCTGCGTCAGCGGACTTAAGTCTTCAAAAGAAACATCTTCCACCGTAAATAAAATGGACTTCTCACCCTCTTCGTTATTGAAAAAGCAGGTGCGCACGCGCTGTCCGGCATGAACCACCTGTGTCCGCTGCCCCTGCGTCGTCGGGTTAGTACCCGTCGCCTCAACCTCCCCGGCAGGAACGGTAAGCTCCGTAACACCCGTTGCCGGATCGTAAAACATCTCAACGACCGTACCGCGGATACCGACGATCAGCGTCTGCGTCTCGATATCACAGGTTTCGTCAGGCCCCAGCTTCGATGTGGAATAGAAGTAGAGCGACCCTTCCTCTACATTGATCTTCAGATGCTTGTCCTTCTGCTCGAACGCAGCCTTAGACGACACATCCAGCCCTGCTGTCTTCGTATCGTCGAGCATCAGATCCACACTGCCGTCTTCCGCGGTCGATAACGTATTACCGCTGTGCAGCAGCATATTTTCCCGCAGCGTCATATCGCCGTCAGCGCTGCTTAACGACACCCCGCCGACATAGTTTAAGATCTTGATCGTCGTCGCCGTCAGATCATCCTTTTTCTTCGTCGCTAAAAGCAGCGCCACCGCAATTATTACCACGGCTGCGACCACTCCCGCCACGATCAAAGGCTTCTTCCCTTCCAACTTTGCTTTTTCCTGTAAATCGTTCATCGGATCACCTCACGTATTATTTGTCCTTTAAAGTTACATCATAACACGAATATCGTGTGCTGACAACTTTACATATAAACAAAACGTTTTCTTTTCACGAATCCTGCCCCCTTTTTGTATTGTCAAACAAAACGGAAGTGATATAATCGGTTTATCAAATCCACTTCATTAAAAGGGGGGACTTATGGCAGACAATTATCTGGAATCCATTAAAGAGTTCGGTTCACAGATGCCCGGAGGCTTTTTCATTTATCAGGCGACCGGCGACGGCCAGATCCTGTACGCAAATGACATTGTCTTCGAAATATTCGGCTGTGACACCCTCGAAGAATTTAAACAGCTCACCGGGTTCACTTTTGCCGGGCTCGTTCATCCCGATGATCTGGCAAATGTGCAGGCCTCGATTCAGGAGCAGGTCAAAGTCAGCGACCACAGCCTTGATTTCGTGGAGTATCGCATCATAAAAAAGGACGGCTCCATCTGCTGGGTGGACGACTACGGACGTATGGTGGACACGAAAGAATACGGCCCGGTATATTATGTTCTGATCCGCGACATTACGGCTCTTGTTAATGCCAGAAAGGCCCATATGGAAAAGCTTTCCATGGAGCTCGCTCTGGAAAAGGAACGGCATACGAACGAGGTAAAATCCGCCTTTCTTTTCAACATCAGCCACGACCTGCGCACCCCGATGACCGCGATCAAAGGTTTCACCGACCTCGCTCAGATGTACATCGACGATCCCCTCCATCTGAAGGAATACTTAAATCTAGTGAACGAATCCACGACCCATCTGATCTCCCTGATTGACGATCTTCTGGAAATGAGCAAACTTGACTTCGGACACATCGAGATCAACCCGGCGCCGACCGATCTAGGCAAAACGCTGTCCGAAGCCGTCGATCTGTTCCGCGCGGAGGCCGCGAAGAAAAACCTGACCATCGAGACAGATTTTACCCTTCCCGAAAGGGCGGTGCTGGCTGACGCTTCGAGAATCACACGCATTATGAGCAACCTGCTTTCCAACGCTGTCAAATTCTCCCATCCGGGCGGCAGGATCATGGTAAGCGCCCGGCAAAAGCAGGTTTCCGAAAGCGGCTACGCGCGGTTTGAATTCACGGTTGCCGACAACGGGATCGGAATGTCCGAGGATTTTATCCATAAGATCTACGATGCTTTTGAGCGCGAGGAATCCTCCACCCAGACAGGCTACATCGGAACGGGCCTGGGTCTTACGATCACGAAGCGGCTTTTGGATGTGATGGGCGGTTCGATCGTGGTCGAGAGCCAAAAAGGGGACGGCTCGACGTTTACCGTCGATCTTCCGTTAAAATTTGCGGACACGCCGGCAGCGCCCGACACGCTCACGCGCGAAAAGCCGGAAGCAGCCCGCGCCGTTGGCGAACACCGCATCCTGCTTGTGGAAGACATCATGATCAACCGAAAGCTCGCGGAAAAAGTTTTAACAGACGCCGGTTTTCTTGTCGAATCGGTGACAGACGGCAGTGACGCCGTGGAAGCGATGAAATCGCACGAGGAATGGTATTACGATCTGATCCTGATGGACATTCAGATGCCGGTAATGAACGGCTACGAAGCGACGCGGTCGATCCGCGCGATGGGACGGGCGGATTCCAAACTGATCCCCATCATCGCCCTCTCGGCAAACGCCCGCGAAGAGGACCGGCAGATGAGCATGGACAGCGGAATGAACTCCCACGTCGCAAAACCGTTCGATATTGCGCACCTGATCGGTACGATCAACGATCATTTACAGTCAGATGACGCGTGATCAATAGCCGAGCGCATCGTTGACAAGGATCACATGGATACGCCCCTCGTGACGGGAGAAACGTGTGATCAAAAACTGGCAGCAGATCGTATCCGGCGATTTACAGTTAAAGCAGGAGCCCGTTTTCGCACAGGGCGTGGAAAGCCCGAACCGCTGCGCATTGATCGGTGCCGCAACGTTGCGCGCACGCTTCATGGCGCCGTCCACATCATCACATACCTTATTCATTCCGACAATGAAGATCACCTTCTTCGGTCCCTGCGCGATCGCGGAAACGCGGTTCGCATTGCCGTCGATATTGATGATCACTCCATCCTCGGTGATCGCATTTGCACTCGCCAAAAAGAAATCCGCATCATAAGCCGCGAGCATCGCCGCGCGTTTGTCCTCTGTCGCGTCACGGTCGATAAAGTTGTATTTTTCATTTTTTACAGCATCCACAAGCCCGATCTCGTGCACACTCATCGCACCGCCCATCGCAATACTGCTGCCTTCGGGGATCAACGCAAGCGCCTGCTTTAAGGCATCCTCCTTCGTCGCCGCGTAGTAACCGGTCATATTGCGGGAAGCAAGCCCCTTGATCACCTTCTCCGCCAGCAGCTCATTTCGTTTTGTGATATTCGCATCCATTCGTCTTCTCCTTTCATTTTGCAAAATCTTTTCGCCCTCTTTCATCAGCTTTTTCATTATACACGAAAAAAAGATTCCCGAAAACTTTTTATTTTTTAAAGTCTGCTTAAGGTTCGGCGTCTATTCTGCTATCAGTTCACAAAGAACCACAACTTCGGGAAAGGAAGTGACTATTATGAAAGCTAAATATATCAGAACACATCTTCACATCGCTATCGGCGCAATTGCCCTGGCACTGACTTTAAGCTTAAGCGCGTGCACAAACGATACATCGACCACCGGCACGGCGGAAACTGCGGTTGAAACTGCTGTAGAAAACACCGACGCCGCAGCGGACTCCGGCAGCACCGCAGAACATATCGCTTTGACCGCGGATGACATCACGATCAATGATACCATCGAAAACTCCGAGGACGGCGGCCACGCGATCAATGTCGACGGCGAGGAAGCAAGCTACAGCAATACCGCAATAGAAAAAACCGGCGAATCCGATGGTGACGAAGCAGACTTTTTCGGTGAAAACGCGGCAGTTTTTGCCACGAACGGCGCAACACTTACGATTTCGGAAAGCAGGCTGCACTCGAACGGGACACACGCCAACGGGATTTTTTCCTATGGTGACGGAACAACGGTAAACGTCTCCGATTCACTGATCGAGACCGAAGGGAACTGCTCCGGCGGACTGATGACGACGGGCGGCGGCACAATGAATGCCGAAAACGTGACGATCCATACCTCCGGTAATTCATCGGCCGCGATCCGTTCCGACCGCGGCGGCGGAACCGTCAACGTGACCAAAAGCTATGCAACGACAAGCGGCATCGGATCCCCGGCCATCTACTCCACCGCTGACATTACCGTCAGCGACTCCTATCTGGAATCGGACGGTTCGGAGGGCATCGTGATCGAGGGCAAAAATTCGGTGACTCTGGAAAATGTTGACCTTGTCGCGAACCAGACGAAAACCAACAGCGACAAATCCGACAACCTGCACGGCGTTATGATCTATCAGTCAATGTCCGGCGACGCGGCGGAAGGGTTAAGCAGCTTTACCATGACAGACGGGACGCTTATCAATAAAAACGGAGATGTCTTTTTCATCAACAACACCGCCTGCGACATCAATCTGACGAACGCGGTGATTACAAACGAAGATGCTGACGGACTTTTCCTCCGTGCGGCGGCAGCCGGCTGGGGACGGGAAGGCGCAAACGGCGGACAGGTGAATCTGAACGCCTCCGGGCAGACGATCGATGGAAATATCGTTGCAGATGATATTTCGGTATTGAATATGTACTTAAAGGACGGCTCTTCTTTTACCGGAGCGATCAACAGCGACGGAGCAGCCGGCGAGGTATATGTCGAGCTGGATGCGGATTCAACCTGGACATTAACGGGGGATTCCAGCATTTCCTCCCTGACCTGTGACGCGGATTCCATCGACCTGAACGGGCATACGCTCTATGTGGACGGGGAAAAATATGACGCAGGTACCGCTTCAAAGGGCGATGCGATCGAAATAACGATTAAAGAAGGAAACGGTATGCCGGGAGAACCGCCTGCTGACGGCATGGGACCGAATGGCGGACAAAAACCGGATGGAAACGGAAAGCCGGGTGACGGACAGACCCCGCCCCAGAAGCCGGACGGGAACGATAAACCGGGCGACGGGCAGACCCCGCCGGAGCGCCCGGAGGGTTTCGGTGACGGACAGACTCCGCCGGAACTCCCGGAAGGAATGGAACCGGGACAGGCGCCGAATGGGCAGCCTCCGGAAAAGCCGGGCGAGAACGCACAATGACAGTGCCGGCTGGGAAGGTCGACAGGTTTTTCCTTTAGACGCCCCGCGATAGCGGCATCCCTCCTTTTTTAGAAATCCCCTTGACATCATTACGGTTTTACCGTAATATGAAATTACGGAGAAACCGTAATGGTCGAAAGGGGGTTTTCTTATGTATCCTGCTATGAACCGCTCCCCAAAAGAGCTCATCTCTTTGAATCTACATTTTTTGCTTGAGCTGTATAACCGCTCCCGCCGTGACGTGTGTGAGGATCTTCGCTTAAGCTACACTACTTTCTGCGACTGGTACAACGGCAAGACCTATCCCCGCATCGAGAACCTCGAAGCCATCGCCTATTATTTTCGGATCGAGGCGAGAGATTTTTTTATTGAAATTGAAAAGAATGCTCTTCTGGTCGGGCGGCTTTCGGCCTACGCGGAATCACTGGGTGTCCGCTTACGGGATTCGGATAATCCGCATTTTACGGTGGAAGATTATAACGAGACGCCGGAGGGATATCCGGTAGAGCTGATATGCGGGAAATTTTTCATTATGGAACCGCCGAATATCAAGCATCAGACGATTGTCATGGAGCTTTCTGCCGAGATACGCAATACGATCCGTCAGCGAGGCGGCAAATGCCGGGTCTTCCCGGGACCGTTCGATGTGGAACTGCCGACAAAGGAAGCCTCGGTCGTTGTTCCCGACATTACGATCATCTGCGACAGCAGCAAGCTGACATTCAAGCGCTGCGTCGGCGCACCGGACTGGATTGTCGAAGTACTCTCCGAGCGTACCGCCAAAAAGGATCAAAAAGAAAAGCTCGCAGCCTATGAAGAGGCAGGCGTCCGCGAATACTGGATCATTGACCAGTTTCACGATTCCATCACCGTATACTCGCTTTCCGAAGCCGGCGGCGTGAACACCTATGGCATTCCGGCCATCTATGCCTTTACAGATCCTGTCCCTGTCGGGATCTATGAAGATTTTTCCATCTGCCTCGCCGAACTCGACATCGATCTCGAGATCAGCGAGTAGCGAGTGGCGGGCAGCGAGATTGTCACGAGATTTTCACAAGATTGTCGGGTCGCAAAAAAGTACTTGCGTTTGACCGACAATTGTGTTAGAATACATTTCGCGTTGAAAACAGTTCGATGCGTGGCTCAGTTTGGTAGAGCGCTGCGTTCGGGACGCAGAGGTCGCAGGTTCAAATCCTGTCGCATCGATCGAACAAAAGAGGTACCGTTAGGTGCCTCTTTCTGATTTATATATACGTGGTTGTCCCTGTGACCTCACAGCGGCGCGAACGCCCGCGTTCGGGCGCAGAGGGCTCAAGGCGTCCTGTGGACGCCTGTTTTGAGCCGACCGGAGCGAAGCGGAGACCGCAGGGCGCGGGTGTCCGGTGGACACCGCTCACGAAGTGAGCAGCGCCGACCGAGCCGGCAGGCGAGACCAAATCCTGTCGCATCGATACAGTAAAATCAAAGGGTTTCGGCCTTCCGAAGCCCTTTGATTTTGCCTTCAGTTCTAACTTTGTTCTAACTCAATGTACCATTTTGCACAATTAACAGAAATAATTCCTTATGATAAATTAGCGTTACTCGCCGCTATAGTTCTTCGGCTGGATGATATTCTCCATCCCGCTTAAAATCTCTTGTTTGGCTTCTTTATCTTTGACCTTTGCATAGATTTTCAGCGTTGTCTCAATATCTGCGTGCCCCACCCACTTTTGAATACGCTTTACATCAAATTTTTCGTGTACAAGGATCGATACGCAGGATGTTCGCAGCCCGTGGAAAGTAATTCTCTGCGGCAATTCCGGGTGTGCTTTGATAATTTTGCCAAATGCCTTCGTCGGATAGTCGGGATAGAAAAGCGAACCATCCTAATGGTTAAAAATGTAATCATTCACAATATAGGCATTTCCGAAAAGTTTTCGGTTCTCTCGTTCTTTTTCCTTAAGATGTTGGAACATCATAACCTGTGCCGCGTTCAGCGGATATGTCCGTGCGCTTGTCTCCGTTTTTGTTGTGTTGAGTCTGTTGATCGTCGTCCCCTTTGTCACCGTATGATTAATGACAAACTGCTTCCCGATAAGATCAATA
>JAFSYD010000175.1 GCA_017443685.1 Lachnospiraceae bacterium
GTAACAAAACGCAGGCGTAGTGGACTACGCCGAGGCTTTGGTGCTGTGCCAGGCGGTGCATAGACGAGCGAATGTGTTAGTTAATTATTTTTCGCTGTACTAGGTTTGTATCAGCCAACGTTTATCAACACCGGTTTTCTTCTTTTACTCTGCCATTGCAATATAGCGTTGTGTTTCATGCTTTTTTATATTGCAAACTGCAGTCCACTTTGCACTGTATCAGTAAAGGTTGCGCGGCAGATTCCAGTGCAAAAAGCCTGTTCACACCTGCGCTTGCGCAATGATGGAGACAAGGCTTTGATGCACGCCCCCGTATGAGCATGAAGTGGGGGTGCTACACGTCCGGGGGACGTGTGTACAGCACCGACCGGAACGAAGTGTAGACAGCCTCACGGGAATGCGAATATGGGGGAGGATTGTGGGAGTGCGAAGCACGGAACAATCCGTAGGAATCATTTTGCACTATAACCATGTATACCTCTTTACGATCCGCTCGACCGAGACGTAATACGACCGGCCGAACATCGCAAGATGGTTCAGCAGATGGTAGAGGTTATAAAGCTCCCGCCGGTCCTCGTAACCGGGCTCCTTCCCCGCACGGGCAAAATACGCGCGGTAAAACTCTCCCGAAAACCCTCCGAACAGCTCCGTCATCGCAAGGTCTGCCTCCGCCGCTCCCACATACGCCGCGGGGTCAATGAGCCACGCGCTCCCGTCGCTTCCGCAAAGCACGTTCCCGCCCCAGAGATCCCCGTGCAAAAGAGACGGCACCTTCGGCTCCGCGATCCATCGGTCCAGCCGGTCGAAAAGCGTTAAGATCCGCTTACGCATATCCGAATCAAAGTAACTTTCCGTTTCCTTCACCCTCGGCTCCAGCCGGCATTCACGGAAGAAATCCACCCAGCTATCCTTCGGTGTATTCACCTGCCGCCGGGCACCGATATAATTGTCTTTGTAAAAACCGTATTTTCCGCCCGGCACAAGGCTTTTCGTATCCGCGTGATGCATGGCAAAAAGGCCTTCTCCCAAAGCCTCCCAGTAATCTCCGTTCTTATGTACAGAGGGCACATAAGCAAGCATCAAAAACGCGCCCGCCTGTGCATCTTTTCCGACCGCAAGCACCTTCGGCACCCGTAAGGTATCCGTCCTTTCGATCGCTTCTAAGCCCTCGCTTTCGCAGACAAAAAAGTCCACATCCTTCGATCGGTTGGATTTGATAAAAACGCGCTCGCCATTCGATAATTCGGCACACGACGCCGCGTTAATATCGCCTCCGCTGACGCCCCGCTTCGCCGCAACCGTGACACCGCTGCCGAACACGGCTTTTACGGCATCATTGATCGACACATAAATCCTCTGCTCTTCCATCACGCAACCGGTTACAGTGCCTTTCTGTATATCTCTTCGACCGCTGCCGCGTCAAGCGGACGGATACGGGAAAGCTTTAACGTATCCTGCATCGTCGCATTCATCGCCAGATCGTGCAGATCCGCTTTGGTCACGCCGACCTCAAGCTCAGCAAGCGTCGTCGGCATTCCTATGGATCTGAAATAATCCACCGTCTTTGCAATGCCCTCCTTTGCCGCAGCCGCATCATCCGCTTCGGTCACTTCCCATACCTTCCTTGCGTACCGCGCGAACCGGGGCAGCGCATCCTCATAAAGCGTTTCCGCCCACGCCCCCCAGACTGCCGCAAGCGACGCCCCGTGCGTGACGCCGTATTTTGCCGACAGGGCGTGTCCGAACTTATGTACCGAGAAATCCTTTCCCCTGCCGCATTCCGTTAAGTTATTGTGAGAAACGGAAGACGCCCAGAACACCTCGCTCATCGCGTGATAATCGGACGGATCCTTAACGATGACGGCTCCGTTCTTAATGACGGTGCGAAGGAGACCTTCCGCGATCTCGTCCGTTAAGTCACAGTCGCTGTCCGGGATAAAATACCGTTCCATTGTGTGCATCATAATATCCGTCACGCCGGCTGCCAGCTGGTACTTCGGCAGTGTCATCCCAAGCTCGGGATTGACGATAGCGAACCTGCACCGGTTGAATTCCGTGTTGATACCGGCTTTCTTTCCGATCTCTTCATTCGTCAGAACTGCGGAATCGCTCATCTCGCTGCCTGCCGCCGGCATCGTCAGCACTGCGCCGACCGGAAGCGACTTTGTAAGAGGAACCTTTTTCGTCCAAATATCCCACAGCTTTTCATCGGGGTTCGCGCTGCCGTGTGCGATCGCCTTAGCCGTATCGATCGCGCTGCCGCCTCCGATGCCGATGATGATATCGGCGCCGAACGCAGCCGCTTCCTTTACACCTTCCTCGGCGTGCGCAAGCGTCGGATTCGGCATCGCTCCGCCGAATTCACGAAACGCCACACCCGCTTCCTCCAAAGATTTCTCCACACGCCCGACAAGACCGCTTTTTTTCGCACTCTGCTGCCCGAATACAAGCAGTGCTTTTTTCCCGAATCGCACCGCGGCCGCACCCGTTTCGTTTTCCGTGCCCTTCCCGAAGATGACCTCAGTCGGCAGATACAATCTGAAATTATCCATATGTTTCCCCTTTCTATGTTTGCTCTATCGTTTATTATATTGTAAAGAATAAATTGCTTATCCGTAAGCGATCCCCAGCCGGTCCGCGATCTCTTTTGCGACATCCTTTGTCGTTTTCTGCTCCGAACGGACCACATGATCCGCCGCCCTTTGATAAAACGGCAGACGCGCATCCATCATTTCCCTGATGTCTTCGATGTTCTTTTTCCCTTCCAAAAGCGGACGCCGGTTATTGCGGGACACGCGTTCGAGAATCGCCTCCGGCGAGGCTTCCAGCAGAACGATCACGCCGCCCTCCTTCATCGCCGCAACGTTCTCCCCACGAAGCACGACGCCGCCCCCGCAGGAGATCACACACCGCTTCATTGCGGAAAGCTCGCGGATGCATGCCGTCTCCACCGCTCGAAAATGCTCCTCCCCGTAAGCCGCGAAAATCTCTGAGATCGACATTTTCTGCTGCTGCGTCAGATATTGGTCGGAGTCGATGAACCGCCGGTGGAGAAGCCTTGCAAGCTCCCACCCGACCGTGGACTTGCCCACCCCCATAAAACCGATCAGAAAAATATTGTTCATCGCGCGTACCTTTCCATAAAATCAAGCCCCGCTTCCGCCTCGGCAAACGGCAGCTGCCCCGGTGCGCTCGGCTCGCTGCCGGCCGCGAACGTGATGCAGGAACCGAACAGCCCTCCCGCGATCCTCGTCAGCGCGCCCTCTTTTCCCATGGCGATCGCGACAAGCGGCACGTGATGGTTCTTCTCGTGAAATTCCGCCGCGGCCGCCATCAGCAAAAACGCGTCGGAAGCCGTTTGCGGCATGACCGCAAGCTTTACAATGTCGCCGTCGAGCGAAGCCATTTTTTCAAAAATTTGCTCCATTTCCACGATGTCCGGCGTCCGTGCAAAATCGTGATGGGACAAAAGCACCAGCGCCCCGCGAAGATGCAGACCCCTGATGATCGCGGTCGGATCGGCAAAGGAGAACGCTTCCACATCAATGATGTCCGCCGCATGCGCCTGCGCGATCCGGTCATAGATATCGACAAGCCCGGCCTCATCAAGCTCCGCGGATCCGCCCTGCGCGACCGTGCGCACCGTCACAAGCAGGATCACATTCTTCGTCATCCCCTGCAGGGTGTCGAGCACCTCGCGTACTGCCTGCGGATCCGTATGCTCCCCGAAGCAGTCCACCCGCCATTCCAGCATCCGCACGCCCTCGTCGATCAGCGTTCCCGCGGCATCAAAAATATCCTCGGCGGTCCGTTCCGTGATCGGCACGCACACGATCGGCTTTGCCGTATCGACATGGATACCCTTTATGAAAATCGGCATAAAACCCTCCCGAAAAAACTCATTGCCCGTCTGCCGCACGGTTACCTGCCGATGCGGATGACATTTTTCGTATGCTCATTATTTTAATTGACCGGGTCCGACAAATCAAGTAAAATACCATCGATTACAATTTAAGCGCCTTGCCAATATGCGTTTTTTCTATAGGTAATCCCCGCGCAAAAACCGCGGCTGCCTGCCGCAATACGGAAATGAGGAATTTTTTATGCATACGATCAGCGGTACCACCACTTTGATCTGTCTTCTGGGACACCCCATCGCGCACAGCGTATCACCGCGGATGCACAACGCGGCGTTCGACGCGCTGGGGCTTGACTATGCGTATCTCGCGTTTGATGTGACGCCCGATGATCTGCCTTTTGCCCTGCGGGGATTGCGCACCTTCGGCGCGCGCGGATGCAATCTGACGATGCCTCTGAAAAAAGCGGTCATTCCCCATCTGGATGAATTATCCGACGCCGCGCGGCTGTCCGGCTCGGTGAACACGATCGTCATAGAAAACGGAAAGCTCATCGGACACACCACCGACGGGATCGGTTATGTGGATGCACTGAAAAAAGAAGACGGCTTCGACATCCCGGGAAAAACGATCACCCTCTTAGGCGCGGGCGGCGCCGCGGAATCCATCATTACGCAGGCGGCGCTTTCGGGTGCGAAGGAGATCCGCGTTTTTAAAAGGAAAAACGCGACCTTTGCCAATGCTGCCGCGTTTGCGGGAAAGATCGCGGATGCAACCGGCTGCGCCATTTCCGTTCTTCCGATGGAAGACGCGGATGCTCTGCGTTCGTCAATAGCCGGGAGTGATCTTCTATGCAACGCGACAAACGTCGGCATGGGCGACGATGCGCGCACGCTGGTTCCGAAGGAGTTTTTACACAAGGGTCTCTTCGTCTCGGACATCATCTATCACCCGGCGGAAACAACGCTGCTTTCGGACGCAAAAAACGCCGGCTGCCGGACGGCAAACGGCGCGAATATGCTCCTCTATCAGGGGGCAGCGGCTTTTTGGTTATGGACCGGTCACGAGATGCCGGTAGAGGCCGCAAAACAGGCTTTGAACGGATGAATTACCGAACCTCTTCCGGGCGATTCTGAATCCGGGTATATCGCTGCGCCTCCTGCGGACAGTTCTGAATCCGTGTGAATCACTGTGCATCTCGCGATCAGACCGAAATCCGGATAACAGCCTCATAAAGCATCCCGGCAAGCGCCGCATGCCCTTCCGGGGACAGATGCAGAGAGTCTTCGACAGATGCTTTTACCCGTTCGGCGGCATTCACGAAAATACAGCCCTTATCCCCGGCAATTTTCCCGTAATATTTCGGAAATTCCCGGGAGCGGTCAATGGCATCCGTCTGAAAATGGCCGAAAAACGGCGAATTTACAATCCCTTCCCCGATCTCCGGCGGGGACACCAGAATGATCTCGGGCACAAAGCCCTGCTTTTCTTTAGTAAAATCAAGGATCACATCCACAAGCTGTCCGGCCCCTTCCGCGATCTGTGCCGCCGAAGCGCCGAACGCTTCCTTCAGATCATTGCTCCCCAGCATCAGTATCACGATGTCAACCGGTTTATGCGTGTTCAGACAGGGCTTCAAGTATGGAAGCCCGCTCTTCCACGGCTCGAAAATATCATCAAAAACAGTCGTCCGTCCGTTGCAGCCCTCTTCGATCACAACATAATCCTCTCCCAGCATCTCCTGCAAACGCCCTGTCCAGCGAATGCTTTTCGGATACCGCATACCGTTGGACGGATTGTAGCCGTATGTATTTGAGTCCCCGTAGCAAAGAATCGTTTTCATTGTTTTATCGTACCCCCTTTCTTCTCCGTGTGAAGCTTCACTTATTATACCCCTTATCATTAAGGATAATATCCATCATCTCCCTGGGTGTTACAACAAAGGGATCTTGCGGAAAATGCTTTTTATTTCCTGTCACGAGATACGCATCCGAGTCTTTACGCTTTTCCATAACGATTGCATAGAAAACAACATCTTTCGAGTCAGGAAGCTCGTAATCCATATTATCGGCTTCAATAAACACTCCCTGCTCTTTAAGTGCCTGTATGACATCATCCACTATTTCTTTCGTCAGGTGGAATTTGTCACGCATAAGAACCTCCCGGTATTCTGCAACGATCACATCACTAAGAACCGGAGTAATGGTGCCGGTAAATGCGAATTCAATGATATTACCGGGAACTGATGTCCATTTCAGCATCGCAGATACAAGTACATCTGTATCTATGACTGCATATCGCCTCATTCAGTCACCTGCCTTCTCGCGGCGTTGATCTCGGCGTTGATCTCATCGAGTGACATATCAGCAATACCATTCTCGCTTGCTATCCTGCTGGCCTCTTTCATTGCCTCCAAGCCTCTATTCTTCGGCA
>JAFSYD010000176.1 GCA_017443685.1 Lachnospiraceae bacterium
AAGATCATAACGCGGCATTTTCTGTTCGAGGGAAGCCGGATGCAGGTGCGTTTTGCAGCGATGAAGATGGCGTTTAAGCTGATCGGGGATACCATCAGACGATTGGAGCAGGGTAAATCATGAGAGTCATTGCGGGATCCAAACGGAGCATTCCTTTGCATGCGCTTGCCGGCGATCATACGAGACCGACGACAGATCGGATCAAGGAGACGCTGTTTAATATGCTTGGTACCGATGTGGTCGGTGTGGATTTCCTTGATCTTTATGCCGGAAGCGGACAGATCGGTATCGAGGCATTGAGCCGCGGCGCAAATTCGGCAGTGTTCTGCGACAATGATCATCAGGCCGTTTCGATCATAGGGAAGAATCTGGCCAAAACGGGGCTTAACAGCCGTTCGTCCGTGATGGCCTTTGACGTATCGACGGCGATCCGCAAGCTCGGCAGCCAGGGGCATAGCTTTGACATTGTTTTTATGGATCCGCCCTATGCGCTGATGCAGGAAAAGAAGGTGCTGCAAAGCCTCCTTGCGGAAGGCGTTTTAAAGGAAGGCGCGTTGATCGTGATCGAGGCTTCGATCGAGAGGGATTTTAAATTTGCGGAAGATCTGGGCTACGAGATTGTTCGCGTCAAGCAGTATAAGAGCAATCAGCACGTTTTTTTGAAGCGAACGGATCCCGAACAGCCGGCAGAGCAGCCCACAGATGATGCTAGTGCAGCGAAAAATAATTAACTAACACATTCGCTCGTCTATGCACCGCCTGGCACAGCACCAAAGCCTCGGCGTAGCCAGGCAGCCAGCGGATATGAACGAGGCACCGTCACCGGAAGCATCGCAGGAAACAGAAGACGCAGCGGATGCGCAGGAGATTATAGCAGAGGAGTTGCAGTAAATGGGAAAGCGAGCCATATATCCCGGGAGTTTTGATCCGGTAACGTACGGGCATTTGGATATTATTGACCGTTCTTCTAAGATTTTTGACGAGATCATTGTCGGTGTCTTGAATAACCGTCAAAAAAATCCGTTGTTTTCTGTTGATGAACGTGTTAGTATGATAAGTGGGCTTGTACAAAAATATCCGAATGTACGGGTCGATTCGTTTGACGGGCTTTTGATCGATTACGCGAAGGAAATATCCGCCGATATCATTATCCGCGGGTTGCGCGCGATCACGGATTTTGAATATGAATTGCAGATCGCCCAGACGAATCGTGTGGAATCGGGCAATCTGGATACGATATTTTTGACAACATCTTTAAATTATTCGTATTTGAGTTCAACAATCGTTAAGGAGTTTGCCTCTTACGGTGCGGATATCAGCAAATTCGTTCCCGAGGAGGTTGTTCCCCTGATCGAACAGAAATACAAAAATATGCGATAAGGAGACCAGTCACCATGCATCAGAGTCCAATCGAAGATATTATTGACGAGTTAGAGGAGTATATTGATTCGTGTAAGCCGAAGCTCATGTCATCGTCCCAGATCATTGTCAACCGTGATGAGATCACATCTTTGATCGAGGAGCTGCGGGCGAAGACGCCGGAGGAGATCCGCCGGTACCAGAAGATCATTTCGAACCGTGACGCGATCTTAGCGGATGCGCAGAAAAAGGCAGACGCGATCATCGCCAAGGCCGAGATCCAGACCGAGGAATTGGTCAGCGAGCATCAGATCATGCAGCAGGCATACGCACAGGCGAACGAGGTCGTTAATATCGCGAGCCGCAAATCCCAGGAAATGATCGACCGCGCTACGAATGACGCGAATCAGATCCGCCAGAGCGCGATCACTTACACGGACAGCCTCTTAGCACATATTCAGGAGATCCTTGTCCGGTCGATGGACAGTACAAGGAACTACGCGGACGGATACTTAAAGGATATGCAGGGATACCTTGACGTTGTCGTCGCGAACCGCATGGAATTATCTCCGGAGCCGGTTCGCGTTGCTGCGAGTGCACCGCAGCCGAAAGTGGCGGTGACATCTGCGAAGAACGACGATTCCGGCGCAGCCGGACAGGCCGCAGGCAACAATAACAATACAACGCGTTCGGCGGCAACCTTAGCACCGTCGGCAACTCCGGGCAACCCGAAGCCCGCCGCGGGGAAGCAGGAAGCGAAGGAGCCGGCAAAGGAAGATTCTTCCGCAGTCAGGGATATGTCGGATCAGTTTTTTAACAAGGAATAGGAGTTAACGCGCAACTATTTACATCCTTCGTGAACGGTTGCGCTTTTTAATGGAATGACCGTGATCACGATTGATGAGGATTATGCAGGTATCCGATTCGACAAGTATTTACGAAAGCATTTTCCCGGCGCATCAAGCGGATTTCTGTACAAGATGCTTCGGAAAAAGAATATCGTTTTGAACGGGAAAAAGGCAACGGGCAGCGAAACGCTGAAAAACGCGGATGAGATCAAAGTCTTTTTTTCCGAGGAGACGTATCAGAAAATGCGGCAGTCCGATGATGGGGCAAGTAACTTTTTACGGCTTGCGGCGATCCGGACGGTGCCTGATATCATCTTTGAAGATGAGAATATATTGCTTTTGAATAAGCCGGCGGGTATCCTTTCCCAGAAAGCGAAGCCTGAAGATATCTCTTTAAATGAGACAGCGCTTTCCTATCTCATACATAAGGGCGAGCTTTCCGAAGAGCAAATGCGTTCCTTCCGCCCGTCGGTGATGAACCGGCTGGACAGGAATACATCGGGGATCACAGCGTTTGCGAAAACGTACGAAGGGGCGCGTTATTTGGCGGACGGGCTGAAATCCCATTCGATCAAAAAGGAGTATGCTGCTCTTGTCATCGGCGAATGCGGCCTGTCCGGGCAACTGCACGGATATATAAAAAAGGATCCTGCTTCGAACCTGTCGAAAATCGTGGATGCATCGGAAGGGGGAGCAAAAGCAGTTGCGATGGAGATCATGGGTAGCGTGCGGTATGACGGATATACGCTGCTTTCCATCGAGCTTTTGTCCGGCCGGTCGCATCAGATCCGGGCCTGGCTTTCGGCACTCGGGTATCCGATCGCCGGGGATGTCAAGTACGGCAAAGCAGAAAACGCCGCAGGCCGGCGAGGAAAGCAGGGGAACGGCAGGTCCTATAAGCAAGGGAATGCACAATTGAAAGGGACGAACGTCCGCGGCATTCCGGTAACGCGTCAGCTGCTGCATGCAAGACGGCTTTGCTTTCCGGACGGGCGGGTATTTACGGCGGATTATCCTGATGATTTCGCACGTGTGATCACAGCATTGGAGAACCGTTAGATGGCGACATGGAGCGGGCGGGGACTGCGCGGCTCTACCTTGGAGGAAGCGGTCAACCGTACCAACGAAAAATACCGGCAGGACGGGCTGGCGCTGATCCAAAAGGTGCCGACGCCGATCACGCCGATCGAGATCGACAAAACGACAAAGCACATTACCCTCGCTTATTTCGACCAGAAGAGTACGGTGGATTACATCGGTGCGGTGCAGGGAATCCCTGTGTGCTTTGACGCGAAGGAGTGCCATACGGATACCTTTCCCCTGGCCAACATCCATCAGCATCAGATGGAGTTTATGGAGGACTTTGAAGCACAGCAGGGCGTGGCGTTTTTCCTGATCTTTTTTACCGCGAGGGACGAGTTTTATTATCTGACATTTGAGGAAGCGCTGGTCTTTTGGAACAGGGGTATGACCGGCGGACGCAAGAGCTTTCGAATAGAGGAACTGAATCCTGCTTTCTTTTTCAAAAGCACGGGGGCGATGTTCATCCCGTATCTGGAGAAGATCGAGCAGGATCTTGCGAACCGGTAAGGAGCATAGTTTATGAATCAGTTATTGCACACCCCCGAAGGGGTGAGGGATATATACGAAGCGGAATGCGAAGCCAAGATCATGATGGAAGAGAAGATGACAAGGGCTTTGCGGGGCTTCGGCTATCGGCGGATCATTACGCCGTCTTTTGAGTTTTTCGACATTTTCGGGAAGGAGATCGGGACGACAGCTTCGCAGGATCTTTACAAGTTCTTTGACCGCGAAGGCAATACGCTTGTACTGCGCCCCGACGTGACACCGTCGATCGCGCGTGCCTGTGCGACGTATTTTACGGATCGCGACCTTCCGATCCGGCTGTTTTACAATGAGAATGTCTTTATCAACCATCACACCCTGCGCGGAAGATTAAAAGAACATACGCAGATCGGTGCGGAGCTGATCGGTGACGCAAGCATTGACGCGGATGCGGAGATCCTTGCAGCCGGCTGTCAGACGCTGCTTGCGGCAGGACTTACGGACTTTACCATAAGTATCGGACATAACGGCTTTTTTGCGGGACTCGTCGAGGAATGCGGACTCGAAAAGAGCGAGGCGGATCTCGTTCGGGAGCTGATGATCAATAAGAACATCTTCGGTCTGGAAGAGATCTTAAAGAACCATCACGTCGCAAAAGATTTAAGAGAGCTGTATTCGTCCATTGGCAGGCTGTTCGGCGAGCCGAAGGAATGGACCGGGCTTTATGAGCTGGCAAAGCCGTATCCGAAGATTTACGATACGCTTTGCTATTGCGAACAGCTGTATGATATCCTGCGGCTTTACGGTGTGGATGAACATATTTCCTTCGAGCTTGGTCTTTTGAACCGCTACAGCTATTATACCGGGATCATTTTCTCGGGCTATACCTACGGGAGCGGCGAAGCGGTCTTAAGCGGCGGACGGTATGACAGGCTTTTGTCATATTTTGGGAAGGATACGCCGGCAACCGGTTTTGCGATCACCTGTGATGCGCTGCTCTTCGCCTTGCAAAAGGATCGACAGCCTGCGTCCTCGGAAGCGGAGGATGTGCTCTGTATCTTTTATCACGGCAAGGATCGGGCGGACGGCATCCAAATGGCAAATGTTTTCCGAAGCGAAGGGAAATGTGTCCGGCTGTGTCTGCTGCCGGAGGATGAAAATGAAGCAAATAAGATTCTTGCCGCGCATGACGATTATATTTTGATCGCGCCGGATGCGTAGCAATGTCGATTGAGGCCAGCTCTTAAGTCGAAGCGGGAACGAAAAAGTTTAAGATATTTTGCGGCAGGTTCTGACTGTCCGGATCATGGGAAGAACGAAAATGGATCATACGTATATTACCGTCGCCCTCGGAAAGGGGCGGCTTGCAAAGCAGTCGATGGAGCTGTTCGGAAAGGTCGGCATCCACTGCGAAGAAATGGAAGATAAGAATACAAGAAAGCTGATCTTTACGAATGAAGAGCAGAAAATGCGCTTTTTTCTCGCAAAATCACCGGATGTTCCGACCTATGTGGAATACGGCGCGGCTGACATCGGGATCGTCGGAGAGGATACGATCTTAGAGGAAGCACGCAATATCTATGAGGTGCTGGATTTGGGCTTCGGCAAATGCAGAATGTGCGTCTGCGGCCCGGCGGAAGCGAAGGAGCTTCTTTTGCATCAGCAGCAGATCCGCGTGGCGTCGAAATACCCTCGTATCGCGAAGGACTATTTCTATAATGTCAAGCATCAGACGCCGGAGATCATCAAGCTGAACGGTTCGATCGAGCTTGCCCCGATCGTCGGGCTTTCCGATGTGATCGTGGATATCGTAGAGACCGGAAGCACGTTAAAAGAGAACGGGCTTTGCGTTTTGGAGGAGATCGTTCCCTTATCGGCGCGTGTCGTGGTGAATCAGGTCAGTATGAAAATGCAAAACGAGCGGATCACGTGGCTGATCCGGGCCTTAAATGAAGCGTTAAATGAAGAATAAAGTGCCGCGGCATAAGCATAGGTCATTAAGAAATTGAACATGCTCTAAACCGGCACATGATGAAAGGAATATGGAAGATCCATGAAAGTGTTGCACTTAACCGAGGATAATATCAGCGGGCTTTTATCCGAGCTTTTACAGCGCAGC
>JAFSYD010000177.1 GCA_017443685.1 Lachnospiraceae bacterium
TCACCAACGGTGTCAAATATTTTTATGATTTTTTTGTAGATTTTGTTGCTTTTTTACAATCTGACCGCCCCTCTCCCACCAGCGGGACAAGGGGCGGCCGTAAGAAAAATAAGTTATGAAGAGATAATCCTATAATTTAAAATCGATGCTTCCTCCGACATAGGTCTCGGCTTCGGTCATTACGGAGTCACTTCGCAACGCAAAGTTACGATCCTCAAGCCTTTTGTACAGCTCTTCAACCGACGACGCGGAAACGATCTCGTAATCGTCCTTTACGGGCTTTTTCCCAAGGTCGTGCGTTCTGCCGTACTCCTTTACCGCGCCGTGGATCTTCCTTGCGTGTTCGTGCGGGATCTTATCGTGTTCGCCTGCCCTTACGGTAATGCCCGGCCTGCCGTGCTCCGGCGCCCCCGGCGCATGATCGGTGTGGCCCGGTCGCGGCGCCTCCGGTCCGTAGTCCGCATGCTTCGGGCGCGGTGCCTCAAGTCCGTGGTCTGCATGCTTCGGGCGCGGTGCCTCATCATGGTGCCGGTGGGCATGCTCCGGCCCGTGGTCGGCGCGTTTTTCGGCAAGCTTTTCCTCGGCGGCCTTCTTCGCTGCTTTCTTCTCGGCTTCCTTCGCCTGCGCCTTCTTCGCCGCACGCTTCTCGGAAAGCTTCTTAACCATCGTCTCGTTGTTCTTCTGCGCCACCGCAAAGAACGAAGCCGTCCCGTCGTCATTGACCTGCATCCCGAAGCCCTTTATGCCCGGCACGCCGCCCATCTTGTCCGCCATCTGCGACAGCTGGCTCTTCGACTGTGAAATGATCCCCTCGTATTTCTTACGATAGCTCTCGTCCGTCGCCATCCGCTCGAGCTTGTCCTCATCGATCAGGACGACGGGCTTATCCTTGCGCGCGTACTGCGCTGCGTTCTGCTTCGCATTAGCCACCTCATCCTTGCTCACCAGGATGAACTCCATATCGCCGTATTTACTTTTCAGCTGCTTGTAATACTCCGCCGCCTTATCGGAAAGCTGCGGATTGCCGACAGTCTTGCCGTAATCAGCCGTCTTCGCATCCCCGGTCTTCCCGGTCCCCTTCGCGCCGGATGCGCTCTTTGCCCCGGCCGCGCCGTTTGCGCCCGCCGCGCCGCCTGCCTGCTGCATCAGTGACTGCATCGCGTTTGTTACATCCATGTACCTTCCCTCCCTTTGCAAATCCATTTGCTTTTTTGAATAAACTACTCCGTTTTCTATATCGGCATCCATCGGTAAAAATATTAGAAGGAATGTCGCCAAACAAACACAAGTGTTTGCTTGGCTCGTGCTTTCGTGGTATAACAGGCGCAAAGCGCCTGTTATCGCATACGGTCGTCAAATGCAAATAAATTTGCATTTTCCTCGTCGTTTTGTGGTATACTGACATCTGTCGTATAATGTGTGCCGGGAGATGACAAGATGAGAAACGGACGGATGACGAAAATGTTGGGATGCTTGTTTTTAGCGGCATCTTTCTTTTTTTCCGGCTGCGGAGCGGCAAACAGCCCCTCGAACGGCGCGGAAACCGTTTTATCCGACGGCGAATATGAGCTTACGGTCTCTATGACCGGCGGCTCGGGGCGGGCCTCTGTCACATCCCCCGCAAAGGTTGTGGTAACGGACGGCGACGCGACGGCGACGATCGAATGGGGCAGCCCGCACTACGATTACATGATCATCGACGGTACAAAATATTTCCCGGTAAATGCGCAAGGGAATTCCGTATTTGAGATTCCGGTACCGGCATTTGACGACCCTTTTGCCGTGATCGCGGATACCACAGCCATGAGCGCCCCGCACGAGATCAGCTATGAGCTTACCATTAAAAGCCCAACTACGGCAACAGGAAGCGGTCGCGCGGCGAAAACAACGGGTGACGGTTCATCATCGGATGCCGTATCCGGTAATTCATCCACGGAACCGAAGGACGTCAGTTCTCCGGCAAACACAGCGGACGGTAATTCTTCCGCCGAAGCAACAGACAGCAGCTCTTTGGCATCGTCCGCAAGCAACGATCCCTCCGCAAAAAAAGCGAAAAAGGACGGAAGCGCCCCTGTCGCAGGCGCGCCCGTGATCGAAGGGCTTGTCTTCGAAGAAGAGCTTCCGCTTTCCTATGCCAAAGAATTTCACATTTGCCGTTACGAGGGCGGATATTCGTTGATCGTCACAGGAGAAGACAAGTATCTGCTGCTGCCGGAGAAAAAAGTTTCCGCAAGCTCCGATGACAGAAAAAAAGCCCCGGACATCAGTGAAAAGAAATCTGTTTCCTTTGATACAAAGAAGCTCCCATCCGACATCGTCGCTCTGCAGCGCCCCCTGCAAAACGTGTATCTCGCTGCCACCGCCGCGATGTCCCTGATCGATTCCGTGAACGCGACAGACGCGATCTCCTTTTCCTCCATCCGCGAAAACGACTGGCATATTCCCGGTGCAAAAAAAGCGATGGCAGAGGGCAAGATCATTTTTGCCGGTAAATACAGCGCACCGGATTATGAAACGCTTGTAGCGGCGGGTTGCCCCCTTGCGATCGAATCAACCATGATCCTGCATTCACCGCAGGTGCAGGAAAAACTGGAAGGGCTCGGCCTGCCGGTGTTCATTGACCGTTCGAGCTATGAAAGCGATCCGCTCGGCCGCGCGGAATGGGCGCTTTTGTATGGCGAGCTGTTTGGAAAAGAAGCGGAGGCAAAAGCATTTTTTACGGCACAGGAGCAAAAGGTTAACGAAGTAACAAAAGCAGCCGGCGAAAAGAAAAATTGCCCGACCGTGGCTTTTTTCTATATCAACAGCAGCGGGAATGTTATTGTAAGAAAAACCGACGACTACATCCCGAAGATGATCGAACAGGCAGGGGGGCGCTACATTTTTGAGAATCTTGCCAATCCGAATCCCGACAGCAGGAGCGGTTCGGTAACGATCACAAAGGAAGAGTTCTATACGGCTGCAAGGAATGCGGATTATCTGATCTATAACGCGTCGATTGAAGCGACACCTGCCGATGTGACGGCTTTAGTAAAGGAAAACGCCCTGCTTTCAGACTTCGACGCGGTCAGATCCGGCAATGTTTTCGTGATCGACAGCGACCTCTATCAGGCGACGGGTGCGGCAGCCGATATCATCGGGGAGCTGCAGGAAATGATGCGCGGCGGGGACAGCGCGGATATGCGATACATAAAAAAACTCCCGAAATAAGACTGATGAGGCAGCGCCGTCCGAACGATACGCATTCCGCGCGCCGTCAAAGACCAAAAAACGGATGTGAAACGCAAAGTACGTACACCACAAAAAAAGCCTGTGAGAATCATTACAAGGAGCCTTCATGTATCAGGAGATAAAGAAAAAAGCATACCGCCGATACGCCTTCGTTTTTGCAGGGCTTCTTTTCGTGCTGCTGTTACTTGCGATCCTTTCGCTTTGTACCGGAAGCTTCGGAATGACGCCGCCTGAGGTGTGGCGCACACTTTCGGGGAACGGGGCGGACGAAACAGCGGAAGCGGTTCTTTTTAAGATCCGTCTGCCCCGGCTGCTGCTCGCCATCCTCCTTGGGGGAGCACTGTCCGTGTCGGGCTGGCTGCTGCAGACTTTTTTTGACAATCCGTTAGCCGGGCCGTATGTGCTCGGGATTTCCTCCGGCGCAAAGATGGCGGTATCCGTCGTTATGGTATTTTTCCTCGGTCATTTCGCGCGAATATCCTCCTTTGCTTTGATCCTTGCGGCATTTGCAGGCTCGATGTTGTCCACGCTTTTTATCCTTGCGGTCGCGCGCCGCACGGAACATATGGCGGCTCTGCTTGTCGCAGGCATAATGGTCGGCTACATCTGCTCCGCAATATCGGATTTCGTCATCACCTTCGCGGAGGAAGCAGATATCGTCAATCTTCACGGCTGGTCACGGGGAAGCTTCGCGTCGGCAAACATGGAAAGCGTGGCGTGGTCATTCGCGATGGTGCTGTCCGCAATGGCGTTTCTCGTATTTCTGACAAAACCGATCGGCGCACTTCGCATGGGCGAGGCTTACGCGAAAAGTCTCGGCGTCAGTATCCGGGCACTCCGCACGGCGCTCATCCTTCTTTCGGGACTGCTTTCGGCAACAGTGACCGCCTTTGCCGGACCTGTGTCGTTCGTCGGGATCGCGGTCCCCATCCTGATGCGGCGTTTTCTTTTGACAACAGAGCCGAAAGCACTTCTGCCAGGCTGCTTTCTCGGCGGCGCGTTATTCTGTGTCGGATGCGATCTGATCGCCCGGACGGCGCTGGCTCCGACGGAGCTTCTGCTTTCCACAGTGACGGCATTGTTCGGCGCGCCGGTCGTGATCGCGGCATTGTTCGCGAAACGAACGAAGTGAACGATTGCCAACAAAAAATTGCAGGAAAATATCAATGAAACAAAAAGATAGCAACGATAAAATAAAACCGCATGATCCATTGTTGACGATATCCGATCTGTCTGTCGGATACACAAAAACCATCGTCGCAGAAAAAATCAGTCTATCCGTCACGCGCGGGGAAATCTTAGTCCTCATCGGCCCCAACGGAGCCGGAAAATCCACGGTATTAAAAACGATCGCCGGCCTGCTTGATCCGGTTTCGGGCGAGATCATTTTTGACGGAAAAAAGCTGTCCGCATATGCGGGAACGGAGCGTGCGCGAAAACTGGCTGCCCTTTTCCCCGACGGGGCAAGAGCACCGCATATGACATGCTATGAGCTTGTCGCTGCCGGGCGGCATCCGTTCACCGGGCAGTTCAACCGGCTGACACAAGCGGACGAAAGGATCATTGAGGAAGCGTTCCTCTTCGTCGGTGCCGAAACGCTCGGTGCACGGATGTTCGACGAGCTTTCGGACGGACAGAAGCAGCGGGTACGGATCGCGCGGACGATCGCCCAAAGCCCTGAGCTTGTGATTCTCGACGAGCCGACGGCTTTTTTGGACATCCGGTATAAGCTTGAAATCCTGTCCGTCTTAAAGCGCCTGTCGCAGGAACGAAGGACAACGATCCTTATGTCCCTTCACGACGTGGATCTGACAAAACGCATCGCCGATCAGGTGCTTACGATAAGCGCGGACCATGTATGGGAATGCGGCGCCGCGGAGGCTGTTTTAACAGAACAAAAAATGCGCCGTCTATTTGGAATGTCAGATGAGATGGAGTATCATTTTTTTAAGTAAAAAAGAACCCGTAACAGATCCTTTATTTGTCCGTCACTAAATCCGGA
>JAFSYD010000178.1 GCA_017443685.1 Lachnospiraceae bacterium
ACCCGTATTGATCGCTTTTTTGATCGGTATCATTCTGGCGCCTTTTGTGATCTCTACACTGAAGAAGAACCGCGCCAACCAGACGGAGCGCGAGGAGCTTGCGTCGCATCAGAAAAAGACGGGTACGCCGACGATGGGCGGTATCATCATCATCGGCGCGTTTTTGATCACGGGACTCATTTATGTGCGTGGGTTTCCGGAGATCCTGCCGGTGATGATCCTTGCGGTCGGCTTCGGCGTGATCGGCTTCCTGGATGATTTTTTAAAGGTGGTCCTGCGGCGGTCGGACGGTCTTCTTGCGTGGCAGAAAATGCTGCTGCAGATCGTGGTAACGACGCTGTTTTTATGCTATATGCTTTTTGTCAGTCATGAGGAATTCTGGATGTATGTCCCGTTTACCGGCGGAAAAGTTGTGGATATCGGGATACTGGCGCTGCCGCTGGTGTATTTTGTCGTCATCGGAACGGTCAACGGAACGAATTTTACGGACGGGCTTGACGGGCTTGCAAGTTCGGTAACGGTCATCGTAAGCGCGTTTTTTGTCGCGGCGGCGGGAGCGCTTTCTTCCGGTGTCGTGCCGGCGGCCGCGGCAATGTGCGGGGCGCTGCTTGCGTTTTTGTGCTACAACTGCTACCCGGCGAAGATATTCATGGGGGATACCGGTTCGCTGGCGCTCGGCGGTTTTGTTGCGGGGATGGCGTATGTGCTGCATCTGCCGCTGTTCATTCCGGTGATCGGGTTTATCTATCTTGTTGAGGTCATTTCCGTGATCCTCCAGGTTGGATATTTTAAAATGACACACGGCAAACGGATCTTCCGCATGGCGCCGATCCATCACCATTATGAGCTTGGCGGCTGGTCGGAGACGAAGGTGGTTACGATATTTTCCATCGTGACCGCGCTGCTTTGCCTTGCGGCGTTCGTTACGATGTAAAGCGTGTGAAAAAAGACCGGGCAAAAGGAGGATATGTTTTATGGATAAATATCTGGTTGTCGGCAGCGGCGTAAGCGGGATCGCGGCGTGCGAGCTGCTTAAAAAGGAAAATAAAAGCTTCCTGTTATATGATGAAAATGAAAAGCTGGATGCTGCCGCACTTCGCGCGAAGCATCCGGTGCTTTCCGAGGTGAAGATCGCTGCGGGGGCGTTTCCGGAGGAGCTGTACGGCGCGGTGTCGGTGGTGGTATTAAGCCCCGGCGTATCCGTGGAAAAGGAATATGTCCGGCGTCTTAAGGAGACGGGAGCGAAGATCTCCGGGGAGGTGGAGCTTGCCTTTTGCTTCGGAAAGGGGCGTGTGGCGGCGATCACCGGAACCAACGGGAAGACGACGACGACGGCGCTTACGGGTGAGATCTTAAAGCAGCAGTATGCCGATGTGAAGGTCGTCGGCAATATCGGGATCCCCTACACTTCGGTCGCTTGGGATACGACAGAGGATACGGTGATCGTGGCGGAGATCTCGAGCTTTCAGCTGGAGACGGCAGAGACCTTTGCGCCGAAGGCGACGGCGATCCTGAACATCACGCCGGATCATCTGGACCGGCACCATACCATGGATAATTATATCGCCATAAAAGAGAGCATCACGAAGAATCAGGGGAAAGAGGATATCTGTGTCCTGAATTACGAAGATGAGGCACTGCGGCAGTTCGGGGAAAGCGCGCCCTGTAAGGTGGTGTATTTTTCCGGTGCAAGGCGGCTTAAAAACGGCTATGTCTATCACGACGGCGCCCTGTACCGCGTATCGGAGGGTATGGAAAAGCACCTTTTGGATGTGGCGGAGCTTAATATCTTAGGCCTGCATAATTATGAAAACGCTCTTGCGGCATGGGCGCTGGGGGAAGCCTTTGGCGTACCGGATGAAAAGATCGCGGCGGCGATGCGCGCGTTTAAGGCCGTGCCGCACCGGATCGAATTCATCTGCGAGAAGCGCGGGGTGAAGTTTTACAACGATTCGAAGGGGACGAACCCGGATGCCGCGATCAAGGCGATCGAGGCGATGGAGCGGCCGACGCATCTGATCGGCGGCGGATATGACAAGCACTCGACGTATGATGAGTGGATCGAAAGCTTTGGGGATAAGGTGAAGACCTTAGCACTCATCGGAGAGACGAAGCAGGCGATCGCCGATACGGCAAGGGCGCACGGCTTTACGGATATCGTGATGTGTGAGAGCCTGGAAGAAGCGATGGATGCCTGCTTTGCAAAGGCGAATCCCGGGGAGGTCATTCTTTTGTCCCCGGCTTGCGCAAGCTGGGATATGTTCCCGAATTATGAGGTGCGAGGGGAGCAGTTCGCCGCGCACGCAAGGGAGTACGAAGAGGCGTAAAATATGATTGTAAGGACCGGCGGCGGAGGCGTAATGTGGGCCGCCGGCCGGAAGGAAGCGGCGGTTTTTTCAGTACGGACGGCATAATATGGCGAGAGGAAGGGCGCCGGCGAGATCGCGCCGGCAGACACAACCGAATAGCGGAGACGTCCGTGAGCGGGCAAAACGCCGGGCGGCGCAATACAAGCGGCGCGAACGGCGAGAGAAGAAACGCGTCGAAAGGGAGCGTTCGCGTACGGCAGCCTATGAAGCAAAGGGCGGCCGCGTGAAAGACGCCGTTGAAATGGAATGGGAGGGCGTACAGTA
>JAFSYD010000179.1 GCA_017443685.1 Lachnospiraceae bacterium
ATCGTATCAAGACCACAAAATCCAGGCCACCCGGGCACCTTTTTTTCAAAGTCCCAGCAGCCTGCCGATATAAAAATCCAGCACCAGATCGCCGGCAAAGATCGCTGCCGCCACACCCATGCAAAGAAAGGGTCCGAAGGGGATATGATCCTTTCTGCCCCTTTTTTTCCGGAGGATCAGGATGACCGCGTAAACACCGCCGATCACCGCCGCGACAAAAAACGAAAACAACGCGTTTTTCCAACCAAGAAACAGACCGCAACCCGCCATCAGCTTGATGTCGCCGCCCCCAAAGCCCCCCGGTATGAGGAGCGCCAGGATCAGCATCGGCACGCTGATGACGGCAAGGCCGATCAGGTGCTCATACCAGGCCACTCCCTTTGTAAAAAAAACGGCCACTGTTCCCAGAATCGCGGCCGTCAAACTCAGTCCATCCGGTATTTCCATGGTATCATGGTCGATAAATCCGACGCAGGTCAGGACTGCGCACATGGCAAACACAAGCGCCGCATACACGCTGAGTCCGAACATTGCGACGCTGGATACGGCGGCGAGTCCTCCCAACGCTTCCACGATCGCATACCGGGCAGAGATTTTGGCTCCGCAGTACCGGCATTTCCTGCCAAGCACCACCCATGATAATATCGGCAACATATCCAAAAAAGATAACACATGACCACATGCCGGGCACTTGGATCTCCCGGTGATGAAGTTTTCTTTTCTGGGCAATCTGTATATCACAACATTCAGGAAGCTGAATAGTACAGTCCCGAATACAAACGCAAAAACGTACAGCGCAATCTTTATCGAAGTTTCAACCATCGTATGGCTCTTCTGGCTTATGCCTCACAAAAATAATCTGCACATAACAGAAAATATACCTATATTATGTGTCCACTATGAATTTTAGAGAATTGTGGTGGTTCAGTCAAGTCTTCCCCACATCTTGTGTCCGGCTGCATGCGAAATTTTCTCATGATGCACAGGCCGAAATAAAGCCATCCTCCGCAAAACAATGAGACAAAATGCGATGAGTTATGATATGGTGATGTTTGGGGTCAAAATTGCCCTGCAGCTTTTGATCCTATGCTTGAAAACCACAACAACACAAGAGATGCGTATGAGAAAAAAGCAGCTCTTCCCCTCCTGATCATGGCAGGCCTTCTGTCCGGATGCGCCGTGCAGAACGGCGGGGCGCAGGTCACCGGCGAGACACAGGTCACCACCGGCGGCACCTGGGACGAATACCACATGACCGCGGACACCAAGGTGACCGTGACCTTAAACGAAAAGGGCAAATATCAGCAGACGGAGGATATTTTCAACCTCCAGTATTCAGATGACCGGAACGATTTCCCTTCCGATGAAGTGTTTGCAAAGTTCCGCGAGGTAAAAGGCGGAGAGCTGGCGTCCGGCCTTCTTTACCGCTCCGCCTCCCCCTGCGACAATGAATACAACCGGGCGCCCTCTTCCTGCTTCTTCGAGTTTATCCCTGATGATCCCCGCACGAAGGACGGAAGCGACGGTAACGAGGACGAAGACGCGAATCCCAAAACGCTTCTGATCGATGAACTGGAACAGGGAAAATCCTACGAACTGGTGGTCACGAATCAGTCCGGTTTTTACCGCTACCGCATGGGAGATGTGATCAAGGTGCTGGGCTTTTACAATGAATCCCCCATGATCTGTTTCAAAGACCGGAAAAACAATATTGTTTCGGTGGCCGGCCTCATCAGCACCACAGTGGACGGAATGGTCACAGGGTCTTGTCTCGGGGTCGTACCCATGGCTGACTACGGTTTCGTCACGCCGATCATCAATGTGTATATGACCCTCGGCGGCGCCTGCGGCACAGGCATATCCACAGTTTGCGGCCGGATCGTCGGGGAAGGGGATCTCAACATCATGCTTATTCCACTTGCTCCAAATTCCGCGCG
>JAFSYD010000180.1 GCA_017443685.1 Lachnospiraceae bacterium
ACGCACCAGGGAGCGGGGGAATTTCTTTAACAGGTCTGCTTCCTTTTCCCTTGCGATCACCGCCGTCCCCTCCAGACCCACCCATTTCGTGACGATCAGATCCATTCCGGGTCCGGCGCGCCGCTCATCATTTTGGCGTGTTCTTTTCTCTTCCGCCATACCCCTTTTCCACTTTCTTATTGCAATAGTAATCCAAGGTATTTTATCACAATCGGACCCATTTTTAAAGACTTATGTTATAATGGACGAAAAGGAACTGTTCCTTACCGGCGAAATGCCAAAACCGAACGCGAACGATAAAAAGGAGCTTTACCATGCACACACCCTTTCCCATTTTTACAATATTTTTCTTCTTCTGCCTCTTTGTGTTTTTCCGTATCCGCCATCTGCAGAGCAGGCGCGAGGAACGTGACGCCGCCTTCTGGGCGCGGGAAGAGGCAGCGATGCACGCCCCGAATGCGGATCTGTCAAAGGTGCCGTTCCTTCAGATTCCGCTGGAACGTTTTCCGATGGGACTCTTACAGACGGACGAAGCCGGGCTCATAGAGGAGGAATTGCGTACGCTTGCCGCTAAGCCAATCCTGAACTTAAGCGGAATGACGAACACCGACATCCGCCTTGCCTACGGCGCGGATAATTTCGACTATATGCAAAACGTCGGGGAAAATTTCGACCGATTGGAAGTACTGCTGTGCGACTTCGCGAAGCTTTTGATCGAGAACGGCCACTCCATCGAAGCGATCCCCGTCCTGGAATACGCCGTGGAGAATAACGCCACGATCTCCTCCATCTACACCCTGCTCGGCGAGTGCTACGACGACGCTGGCGACGGAGATGCGCTTAACGCCCTCATCGCCACGGTCGAGGGGCGTGATATGATGATGCAGGCGTCCATTTTAGACCATCTGCGCGGGCTTATCGTGTGAACAACCCTTACCCATAAAACAGATCAGCCTTCCTGATGCAGATACGCCCACACTGCTTCCGCCGCCTCCCGGCTCATTGCGTCGACAGCGGCGAGCTCTTCGACACTCGCCCCACGCATGGCATCCATACTGTCATAGGTTCGCATCAGGGCTTTTCGCCTTGCAGGCCCGATGCCCTTAATATCATCCAAAAAGCTGTGCACCTGTGACTTGCCACGCAGGCTTTTGTGATAGGTGATCGCGAACCGATGCGCCTCATCCTGCAGCCGCGTGATCAGCTTGAAGCCTTCCGAATGCTTATCGATCGGAATCTCCTCATTGTGATAATAGAGCCCCCGCGTCCGGTGATGATCATCCTTCACCATCCCCGCCACCGGAATGGAAAGCCCCAGTTCATGCAATACCTCAAGGGCTATGTTCACCTGTCCCCTGCCGCCGTCCATCATAATGATGTCGGGAAAGCGCGCAAAGGATCCGTCTTCCTCGGACAGGCCTTTTTCCAGGAGCTCCTCCCTTTCTTCCATTCCATGTGTAAAGCGCCTGGTGAGCACTTCCTTCATCGAAGCATAATCGTTCGGTCCGGTGACCGTTTTGATCTTAAATTTGCGGTAGGCATTCCGCTGTGGCTTCCCCTTGTCGAAGACCACCATCGAGCCCACCGATTCAAAGCCGTTCGTATTGGAGATGTCGTACGCCTCCATCCGCATGATGTGCGGCAGCTTAAGAAGCGCGCCGATCTCCTTCATCGCACCGATGGTCCGCCCCTCTTCGCGCCTGATCCGTTCCCGGTCCTGGGACAGCGTCATCTCGGCATTCTTCTTCGCCATCGCGACCAGACGGTTATTATCTCCCCTCTGCGGCGTATGCAAAAACACCTTGCCCCCGCGCCTTTTCGTAAGCCACTCGGCAAGCATCTCCTCCCCGGCGATCTCTTCGGATATGTAGATCTCCCGGGGGATCAGCGGTGACTGCCCGTAATACTGCTGCAAAAAGGCCGCCAGAATGTCCGCCGGCGCATCCTCTATGCGAACGTTCATAAAGAAATGCTCCCGTCCGATCATTTTTCCTCCACGGATAAAAAAGATCTGTACCAGCGCTTCGCCGCTGTCGGTATCCGCCGCAAGGCCGATGATGTCCTTGTCGCCATTGTTGAAATCGGTGACCTTCTGCCGGTTCATGCAGACCTCGACCGCCGCGATCAGATCCCGGTAGCCGGCCGCTTTTTCGAATTCCATATCCGCGGCGGCGCTTTGCATCTTCGCCTTTAAGTCACGGAGAACCTGTTTATCGCTGCCGTTTAGAAAATCAAGCGCCCCCTCGATCTGCGCGGCGTATTCCTCTTCGCCCACCTCTCCGTTACAAACGCCTTTGCACTGCTTCATATGATAATTCAGACACGGCCGCTCCTTACCGAAATCCTGCGGAAATTTCCGATTGCAGGTGCGTAAAGAAAACAGCTTCTGCACCAGGTCGATCGTTTCGTGCACCGCGCCCGCGCTCGGAAACGGCCCGAAGTATTTTGCGCCGTCCTTTTCCACGCGGCGGGAAAAAAGCACCCGCGGATATGTCTCCTTAAGCGTAACCTTGATATAGGGATAGGTCTTGTCATCCCTTAACATCGTATTATACTTCGGACGGTTCTCCTTGATCAGGTTATTCTCCAGGACCAGCGCCTCCAGCTCCGTATCGCAGACGATGAACTCAAAGCGTTCGATGCGGCGCACCATCTGCGCCTTCTTGATACCCTCGTCATGAGACGCCTGAAAATACTGATGCACCCGTTTGGTGAGGCTCTTCGCCTTGCCGACATAAATGATCTCATCCGATGCATCATGCATAATATAAACTCCCGGCTTATCCGGGAGTTTCTTCAATTCCTCCTCAATGACAAAGGTCTGCTCACTGCTCATCCATACACTCCGTTTTTCACAACACCCGGCCGGGACGCCGCTTTGCAAAAATCCGCAGACCCTCCATTTCCGGTCTGCGGATTCCCATACATCATATTGCCAATGATCGGTCCGCCTATTCCGCCACCAGATCGATCGTCTGTCCCTTCACCTGGTCGGACGGCTTGTCCTCACGTTCTTCTTCTACGAACATCTTCTCCGCCATCTCTTCGTCATCCTCCGGCTCGATCCCGGTCAGGTCGTGGAACATCTCCATGAATTCCTTGCCCGTGATCGTCTCATGCTCGAACAGGTACTCAGAGATCGCATCCAGCGTATCGCGGTTCTCCTTCAATATCGCAAACGCCTCGTCGTAAGCGCCGTTGACGATCGCGCTTACCTCGGCGTCGATCTCGGACGCGGTACTCTCCCCGCAGGTTAAGGCCGCGCGGCCTTCGAGGTACTGGCTCTCCACCGTCGCAAGTCCCATCATACCGAACTTCTCCGACATACCGAAGCGTGTGACCATATTCCGGGCGATCGTGGTCGCGTTCTCGATATCATTCGCCGCACCGGACGTGGACATCCCAAACACGAGGTTCTCCGCCGCGCGTCCGCCCATAAAGGTCTTGATCTTCGCCAAAAGCTCATCCTTTGACTGCAGATACTTTTCTTCTTCCGGCGTCTGCAGGGTATACCCGAGCGCGCCCATCGTCCGCGGGATGATCGTGATCTTCTGTACCGGCTCCGTATTCTTCTGGAACGCCGATACCAGCGCGTGACCGACCTCATGATAGGAGACCGTACGGCGCTCCTTTTCGCTCATCACGCGGTCTTTCTTTTCCTTTCCGCCGACCGCGACAAGCTCGAACGCCTCAAACAGATCCGACTGGTTGACATATTTGCGCCCGGCCCGTACCGCAAGGATCGCAGCTTCGTTGATGATGTTCGCAAGGTCAGAGCCGACAAGCCCCGCACTTGCCAACGCCATGGCATCCAGGTCAACGGATTCGTCCATTGCCACATCCTTGGAATGTACCTTTAAGGTCTCAAGACGCCCTTTCAAGTCCGGCCGGTCCACGATGATCCGCCGGTCAAAACGTCCCGGACGCAGCAGCGCCTTATCCAGTATCTCCGGACGGTTCGTCGCCGCCAGGATCAAAAGTCCTTTCGACGTATCAAATCCGTCCATCTCCGCAAGAAGCTGGTTTAAGGTCTGCTCACGCTCGTCATTGCCGCCGCCGAAGCGGGAATCCCGGCTCTTGCCGATCGCGTCGATCTCGTCAATGAATATGATACACGGCGCCGCCTTCTGCGCTTCCTTGAACAGATCCCGCACGCGCGACGCACCGACACCGACGAACATTTCCACGAAGTCGGAACCGGCCAGCGAGAAGAACGGAACGCCCGCCTCCCCGGCCACCGCTTTTGCCAGTAAGGTCTTACCGGTACCCGGAGGGCCCACAAGCAGCGCACCCTTCGGCAGCTTCGCGCCGATCTCCAGATAGCGATCCGGATTATGCAGAAAGTCCACGACCTCCTGCAGGGATTCTTTTGCCTCATCCTGACCCGCAACATCCTTGAACGTCACGCCGGTCTGCCGCTCGACATAGACCTTCGCCGTGGAACGCCCGACCGAGAACGGGCTCCCGCCGCCCCGCCGCATCATCCACGCGTAAAACCCGATCAGCAGAAGGATCGGAAGCAGATAGCTGGCAAGTCCGTAAAGGATCGCCGCCGTATTGTCCTCTGCCGCAACAATGATCTCGACATTGTGCTCTTCCAGCAGGGTGAGCAGATTCTCATCCACGATATAGTTGGTGAAAAACTCTCTGGAATTGTCCGGCAGGCCGTATCGCTCCCGGATATCTTCGGAAGGAGCCTTCGCGGACTTCTTTTTGTCTTCTTTTTCGTCGGTTTTCG
>JAFSYD010000015.1 GCA_017443685.1 Lachnospiraceae bacterium
CGTCTATACGCAGGGCTCCACCTTTACGGTGCGCCTCGTGCAGGAGATCGTAAGCCAAGAGACGGTCGGCAAAATCGGCGCAGTCGGGGACGGCGGCGTCAGGGAAGGTGAAAAGTACCGTCCCAGCTTTGAGGCGCCGGATACACGGGTGCTGTTCGTGGATGACAATGAGCTGAATCTTTCGGTCGAAAGCGCTTTGCTTGCCGAAACGAAGGTAGCGATCGATACGGCCGCAAGCGGTGAGGAAGCCTTAGCGCTTACCCTGGAAAATCACTATGACGTGATCCTGATGGATCATATCATGCCCGAGATGGATGGGATCGAATGCCTGCATCAGCTTAAGCGGCAGACAGGGGGCTTAAACGTCCACACGCCGGTGATCGTCTTAACGGCCAACGTGGGCTTTAAAGAGCAGGAGCTATACCGCAACAGCGGCTTTGATGATTATCTGACAAAGCCGGTATCCGGGGCGCAGCTTGAAGCGGCACTGCTTTCCTTTCTCCCGCAGGAGCGCGTGTTCCGACACATCGAAGCGGATCAGGAGCTGCACGGGATATTTACGGCCGGCGAGTATATCCGTCGGGTACCGGTGGCGATCACGACGAGCAGCATCTGCGACTTGCCTTACGGGCTTTGTGAGGAACTGGGCATCGGGATCATTCCTTTCCTCATCCATACCGAGGGCGGCAGCTTTACGGACGGGATGCAGACCGTATCGGGCGAGGTGATCGATTATATGGCAAAACGCGGCAAAAAGGCGCGATCGGAACCGCCGACGACAGCCGCGTTTGAAGAGTTTTTTGCGGATAACTTAAAGCGTGCGAACCATGTGATCCATATCTCACTTTCCAAAGGGGCGGGACGGGAATACGAAAGGGCACAGGCCGCGGCACAGATGTTTTCGAGTGTGACCGTCGTGGATTCGGCGGCGCTCTCAAGCAGCGTCGGCATGCTTGCCCTTGCTGCGTATCAGATGACGCGGCGGAATGATCCGGCGGAGCGGATCGTGCTGCAGCTTGAGGAGTTAAAAAAGCAGATCAGCTGTTCGTTTGTTGCCAGTACGACGGACTTTATGCTCTCCATGGGCAACATCACCGAGCGCGTACACAGAATATCGAAGTCGCTGCTTTTGCATCCGGGACTTCGCATGAAAAAAGGCCGGCTTACCCTGGCGAATATTTACGCGGGAAGGCGGGATGCGGCATGGATGAAATATATCGGCCATACGCTGCCGCCAAACACACATGTCCAGGAAGATGTGGCCTTCGTGACATATGTCGGGATGGAAGAAAAGGATCTGAAGATGATCGAGTCGGAGATCCTGCGGCGCAAGCGCTTTAAGCGGATCATCTTCCGGCAGGCATCGGCGACGATCTCTTTGAATGTCGGACCCGGCGCATTCGGTATCCTGTTCTTTAACGAGGGAGAGAATAATTACCATATCGGCCGTCTTCTGGACGGACGCAACCAGCCGAACGATGTTTTTCCAAAAAAGGAAGAGACAAAGAGCGTTAACCTCGTCGAAGAGCAGGCCGAGGAAAAGGCCGGGCACACAAAAACGCAGGAAGAAAAAAGTACCGCAGCGGCGCCTGCTGCAGACTTCCCCGCAATCCCGGGGATTGATGTGGCAGCCGGTATGAAAAACTGCGGTTCGAAGAAGGGATATCTTACCGCGCTGCGCCTGTTCTATGAAGCAGCCGACGGCAAACAGGCCGAACTTGCGGAGTTTTATAACCAAAAGGACTGGGACGCCTATACGGTTAAGGTACATGCGCTTAAGAGCTCGGCCCGTATCATCGGTGCGACGGCACTCGGCGCGTCGGCAGAAGCGCTCGAGGCGGCCGGTAAGGCAGGCGACATCGACTATCTCACGGGCAATCACGCCCGCATGATCTTCGCCTATGCGGCAACGGAGGAGATCCTTCGTCCGTATTTCGAAGTGCAGGAGGAAAAGGAAGAAGACCATCGTCCGATGGCAGATGAGGCGCTTTTACGAAGCGCGTATGAGACGATCCGCGAAGCGACGGGAGAACTTGACATTGATGTGATCGAGGACGCACTTTGTGAGATTGGGGACTATGCGCTTCCGAAAGAGGCAGAAGAGATCTTTGCCCGGATAAAGAGTGCCCTGGATGATTTTGATTATGAGGGTATCCTTGCGGTGATTCCGGAACAGTTATAGAGGAGTAAGACAATGGATTTACAGGAAGAACGGAACATTCTGTTTATCAGCCGTGTGCAGGGCGTAGTGGTAAAAGGACTGATCCGGAAATTAAAGGATAACGGCTTTACGGTGAATTATGCCGGCAAAAATGCTGACATGGCGCACGAGATGTGCATTGACGCGGACATTTTTGTGATCTATCTTGACGGGGATGAAGACGAATTGGAGGATTCGATCCTGCTTGCGGGCAGATGTGCGGCCGAGTCCGAACAAAAGATCGTCGTGATCGGGGAGAAGCATGACCTTGACACGTTTTGTACCAGCTTTCCGGATATCGTTCCGATGCGTCAAATGGGACGCCCGGTGGATCCGGAGGAGTTTTTAAAGGTGATCGGTCAGTATTACTACAACCTGGTGATGAAGACCATCAAAAAGAACATCATGATCTTAGACGATGATCCGCTCTATGCGAAAATGGTGCGGGAATGGCTGAAGGAGGATTATAAGGTGTCGGTTTCGACCACCCCGATGGAGGCGATCAATTATCTTGTGTCCCATCCGGTCGATCTGATCCTTTTGGACTACGAGATGCCGGTATTTAACGGACCGCAGGTACTTGAGATGCTAAGGAAGGAAGAGGAGACCGCCAATATTCCCGTGGTGTTCTTAACCGGTGTCGGGGACCGTGAAAGTGTAAAAAGGGTGATGTCACTGCAGCCCCAGGGGTATATCCTTAAGACGACGACGGCGGAGGATCTGATGGAGTGGCTTAAAGTATTCTTTTTAGAAGCAGGAAGGCGCGGGAGTATAAGAAAAGAATGAG
>JAFSYD010000181.1 GCA_017443685.1 Lachnospiraceae bacterium
CGGGATGTGTCTGCCGTACTGCTCGTGCAGCTTTTCCACCATTTCAAACCCATTCATCTCCGGCATCATATAATCCGTAAGAACCATATCGGGATGATGCTCGCCGTACAGCGCGATCGCTTCGGCACCGGACGTTGCCCGCAGCGTGAAATACTGACCGGAAAGGATATTCTGCGTCAGCATCAGTGTCAGTTCTTCGTCATCCACAATCAAAATACTTTTTCTCATTTTAGCATCTCCTTATTTTCTCATTTTTATATGAAATATAGACCGCCCTCTTCGGGAAAAACAGCCTCTATTTACTGTGCAGATATTCTATGTAAATTCCCAGCTTCCTCCGGGCCGCTTTCATCCTGCCTTCCATGGACATATCACCCTCCAGGGACGGACTCGCCTCCGAACGGCGTCTTAAGGACAAAATGCTCTCTGCCGATTCCCCGAAATAATTCGCAACACCCCGTTCGAAATCCTCAATATCGCTTTCCAGATACTCAAGCTCCGTATCGAGATCCCGGATCCGCTTCCGTACGGAAAGCGAGATCGCCGCGACAAGTCCGATCCCGACAACAGTCAGGAACACATAGCTTGAAATGATCCTCCGCTCATATCCGTTAACAGCCCTTTCGTACCATTCGGTGGAAAAATCCGCGGCCACAACGCCGGCGATCTTCCCGAACGAATCATAAACGGGACTGTACGCACTGTAAAATGCCCCCCAGTCATCCCGGTATGCCGTATCATCCACCGAGGGCATTCCGTGCGCCGCGTCGTCAAGCGCACTCGTATACACAACCTCTTCGCCAAATTCCGCCGGATCCGCCTTCGTCGGGTCAACGGTGAAAATATAATGCTGTGCATCAACATGCCGGATGCAGTATATGTATTTTAAGTCTACATTGTCCCTGAAATATCCGAGCGTCCGCAGGATCTCCTGGTATTTCTGGGAACGTTTGTCCTCCGCCTGCAGCGACTCCAAAGCGTCTCCGTCGATCATACTGGCCGCCAGATTGGTCACATCCAGCATCCTGCGCTCGACCTCTTCCTTCATCGTGATGCGCGCCTGCTTTGCGAGGAAAAAACCGATCCCGAGATTTACCAAAAGCAGCAGACTCATCAGCACCGCCGCCATCCGCAGGGAATTCCTGGTTTTGTAATGCTCCATTATTTACTCATCCCTTATACTTTTTAGCTTTTCCTTATACGAACCGAAAAACGCAAGTACATCCCCTGTATGCTCCCGAATATAATCCAGATCTCCATCCTTCGCCGCCAGTTCCAGCGACCGTGCCCGGTCGGAAAGCTCCTGCGCACCGACGACCTTTGCCGAGCTTTTCAGCGCATGCACCTTCGTCTGGTAATTCTCCCAATCCTCATTATCATAGTAACCGCGGATCTCGTCACTCTTCGCATCGATCGTATTTAAGAAGAACTGCAGCACCGTCATATACATCTCTTCCGAGCCGGCATATTCAATGCCCTCCCGAACATCCAGGATGCCCTTTTCCTCGAAGCCGTTCAGCCGGGCAGCGATCGGCGACTGCGGCTCGGCCGCCTCCCCGGCACCATCCTCCGATGGATCGGCCGCTGCCTGTGCAAAGACCTTTCCGACATGGTTCACTTTGCTATCCGGAAGATATTTTAACAGCATCGATTCTATGCTCTGCCCGTTGACCGGCTTGATCAGATAATCGTCAAATCCGGCCGCCAGATACTCTTCCCTTGCTCCCGCAATAGCATTGGCTGTCAGGGCGATACACGGCTTGTTCGCGTTCGCGTTCTCCCGGGCATCCCGCAGCGCACGTATCATCTCCATGCCGTCCATCACCGGCATTCTGTGGTCGATCAGCAGGCAGTCATATGTCCGCTTCTCTGTTAAGGACAGCGCCTGCTTCCCGTCCGCGGCCGTATCGATCTGCAGCTGCGTACTCTTAAGCAGCCCCTTTACGACCATAAGGTTCATCTCGGTATCATCCACAAGCAGCACCTTTGCCTCCGGTGCGGTAAAGGAAACGTGATATACGCCGCCGTTGTCGCCGAGCTCTTCGATCCTCTGCCGGATGTCCCCGATCGGCTCCCAGTTGATCACCTCCTGCCGCAGGACAAACGAGAACTCGCTGCCCTCGCCGTAGACGCTTTCCACATTCGGACGGCTGCCCATCAGGTTCAAAAGCTTCCATACGATGTTCATGCCGAGCCCCGTCCCTTCGATCGTACGGTTGCGTGCCTCATCGATCCGCTCGAAGGCACTGAACAGCTTGTCGATATCTTCCTTGCGGATGCCAATCCCGGTATCTTTGATAACAACCTTCATATCGATCTGCTTCTCATTGGCCTTCTCATAGCTGATCGCGAAGGTAACGCCGCCTTCTCTGGTGTATTTGACCGCGTTCGACAGCAGATTGATAACGACCTGCCGGATACGCGCACTGTCGCCGAACAGGATATGCGGCATCTTCTCGTCGACCTCCACATCGAAGGTCAGCCCCTTTGCCACGGCACGGGAGGACATCATCACGACCATATCCGTGATGAGATTCGTAAGATCGTACTCGTCGGGGAACAGTTCCATTTTCCCGGCTTCGATCTTGGAAAAATCAAGCACGTCATTGATCTGTGACAGCAGTGCCGCTCCGGCGCGCTGGATATTGATCGCGTATTTCCGCTGCGTCGGGTCCGTACACTCACGCAGCAGCATTTCATCCATACCGAGGATCGTGTTGATCGGGGTACGGATCTCATGCGACATATTCGCAAGGAAGTCACTCTTCGCACGGCTCGCTTCTTCCGCCGCGGCCTTGGCACGCTTTAACGCCTCACCCTCCCGCACACGCTGCGACGTGATCAGCAGGAAGAAGGACAGTGACATCACCATGATGACAAGGAGCATGAATATACCGAGCACCAGCTTCGGGATCGCGTACAGGCCGCCCGAAATGATCGCGCGTTCTACGACGCCGGCGTAAATAAAGTTGGTTCCCGGCACCTCTGCCGCGTAAAAGAGCTGATCCCCCTTCGTCGTCTTCTCCATGGATGCAACCGACCTCTTGGTATCCATATGACGGATCAGCTGCTGGAACACGATACGGACCGAACGGCTTTCGTAGAAGCTTCTCTCTTTCTCATCCAGGCTCGCGAACGGCATCACGACATCGCCGTCCCGCGTCATCAGCATGGCATGTCCCCGACCGTCATGCGCCGATACCGGAAAGCGCTCGCAGAACGCGCTCGCAGAAACAAGCTCATAAAGCACATACCGCACATTTCCTCCGCGGAAGATCGGACAGGAAAAAAGTACGCCGCCGCTCGGCGTATAAGAGATCCCGCCGCTTCCCCGCAGGGAAGTCATGATCCCCCTGTAATCGATCGGAGAAAGCGCATCCCCGTAGATCGCCGAACCATCGGCCGTCAGAAGACCGGTAAACGTATTCGGATCATCTTTATAATTCGTATTGACGAACTCCATCGTCACCTTCAGACTCTGTTCGTCGGAAAACTGCGTATCATTCTCAATGATCCACGCGATCATGGACAGCTTCTGGATCTCTCCCTTCAGATCCTCGGCATACAGCCTGGCTTCATAGTCGCTGTTGCGCGATAAGACCTGCTGCTCGTACGCACGGTAAACGGAATCCAGCCGTGTATACAAAAGAAGACCGAAGCCGATCATAACCAGCCCGAATACGATGATCGTCGGTGTCAGGCGGTTCTTCAAAAAATGGATCCGGACCTTACTCGCCATCGACTTCCACCCCCTCGACAAACCAGTTCATGTCAAACAACAGGGAATGGTCACTGATCCTTTCATCCGGGCGACACATGATCGTACCGTCCACGCAGCGGATCTCACCAAGGAAAACGTCGTTGCCTTTTTCAAAGCTCGCCCGCTTCCGCTTGATCTGCCCTTTCATTGCTTCCGTGACATATGGAGAAAAATTCTCGATCCCGACAACGCCTTCCGTTGCACCCAACCAATAGGCATCGCCCTCTGGGGCACTGCCCTTGATGTAATTCCTCAGGATGGCTTTATAAAGCGCATCCCAATAAAACACAAGGGATGCAAGAAAATTCCTGGAATACTGGGTCTTCGTGCAGTTATAGCCGATGGACATAACGCCGTTCGCCTCAGCCACATCGACCGTATTCGACGTGCTCGTATGATGCGTTAAGATATCCGCACCGTCCTCATCGATCAGCGCCTGCGCCGCCACACGTTCCTTTTCCTCGTCAAACCACGTGCCTGTCATGCGAACCTTCACCACGACATCGGGATTCACCGACCGCGCACCCAAAAGGTAGGCGTTCACGCCGCGGTCAACCTGCACATTGCTGTTCGCCGCCACGTACCCCAGCACGTTCGTCCTTGTCATCTGCCCTGCGATCATCCCCGCCAGGTAGCGGATCTGATACATTCTGCCGTAGTAGGTCGTCAGATTAGAAGCTCCCGACTCCGGCGATATCGTGTAAAATGCGACATCGGGATAAGACTCCACGACCCGTTTTACGTTGTCACCAAACCCGTCGCTCGTAAAAAAGATGACCGCCGCCTTCCGATCGACAAGGGACTTTACCGCCTTTTCGCAGGCTTCTTCCTTTTCATCAACAAATTCCTCGGTGATCAGCGTAAGCCCGTACGCGTCACACGCCTTCTGCAACCCCTTGTAATGATTCTCGTTCCAGCCGCCGTCACTGACCGAGCCGATAAAAACGCCGCCGACGATCTTGCCCTTTTCGGGTTCGCTGCTCTGTAACGTCCCGATCAGCACGATCATCAAAATCGTCAAAAGGAGCAGCGCCACAAAAAACAGCACGCTCCATAAATTGTCACGCAGGTTTTTCTTTTTAATCATCTTGCCTGTTCTTTCCCGTTCGTCCTGTTAACAAACATCTCGACCGGAACCTGATCCCCCAGCACATACTGGCATTCGCCGTCCTCCAGGCCGATGATCGCCGCTTCCAGATCGCGATACCCCTTTACGGTCATCCCGAGACCTTCATACCCGTCCTCTCCTTTGCAGTAAGCCTGGGCCGTCGTTAAGTTCTCCACACCGATCGTCTCATCCTCACTCTTGCTTTTGAGGATCATTTCCATATCCGTGACATTTTTTACGTTATCAAATTCGGTGTTGTCAACCGGAACAGCGATCGCCAGTCCCGTGATAAAATACGGCTCGGAAAAGTCCACCAGCTGCTTCCTTTCGTCCGTGATGGTGATCCCTCCGATACAGATATCGCATTTATGCTGTTTAACAGACAAAAACATGGTTTCGAAGCTGGAATTGATGATGACAAGCTCCTTGTCCAGATAATCCGCGAGACGCTCGATGATCTCCATATCGATCCCGTAGTATTTCCCGATCTCGCCGTATTCGAATGGTTCAAAGTCAAGCGTTGACACCACCACCAGCTGATCCTTGTCCTTGTCGAGCTCCGCCGAAGTGACAAGCTTCGGCTCGCCTCCTTCCAGATAACGGTCAATAATCTCATCAAGCTCGCCGCTTTTGCGGCTTTCGGCAAGAAATGCATTCACCTGTGCCAAAAGCTCCGGCTTGTCCTTATCGACGCCAATGCCGTATTGCTCCTCTGTAAGGGTAGTACTAATGACTTTCAGTTCTTCGCTCGTCTCGCCTGCGTCTGCCCCTACAATGTCTTTTTTTGTACAAGCACACATCGAAAACACGCTGGCGGCGATCAGTGTCACCGCAAGAATTTTCTTCATCATTCTATCACCCCCCGTATTATATTTTGCCCCCGATTCTATAAAGTATTCCTATTCTACATTATAATCCGTTCGTCCCCGTTTGTCACTTATTTTTCCATTCTTCCGTGACAGTTTTTATATTTTTTGCCGGAACCGCAGGGGCACGGATCGTTCGGATAGATCTTCTTCGCGGCACGCTTCTTCGGCCCCGAAGAAACGGAGTCATCCTTATTCGTACCCGTCACCTTAGCGACCTCTTCCCGCTCAACCTTGCGCTCCACACGGATGCGGAAAAGCATCTGCACCGTCTCGGTACGGATCGCGTCGTTCATCGCATCCATCATATCGTAACTTGCCATCTTGTATTCATCGACCGGATTGCGCTGTCCGTATGCCTGCAGACCGATACCCTGACGGAGAAGCTCCATATCATCGATCTCATCCATCCACTTGTTGTCGATCACACGCAAAAGGATGATACGCTCCACCTCGCGGAAGTGCTCCGGCTCGGGGAACTCCTTCTCCTTTTCGTCGTACATGGCAAAAGCCTTTTCCTTATAATAGTCCTTGATCTCCTGCACGCTCTTAAAGTCCGCAAGCTTCGCGGGGGTAAGCGCCGGGATCGGGATAACGGGCTGGACTAAGCTGTTGAACTCGATCGGGTTCCAGCCGTCCCTGGCGATCGTATCATTAAAGCACGTATCCACATTGTCATCGATGATCGTTTCGATCATATCGAGGATCTGCTGCTTCATATCCTCGCCTTCCAGCACGCGGCGGCGCTGCGCGTAAACCATCTCGCGCTGCTCGTTGTTGACCTGGTCGAACTCCAGCAGATTCTTACGGATCGAGAAGTTATTGCTCTCGATCTTCTCCTGCGCGCGCTCGATCGCGTTCGATAACATTTTATGCTTGATCTGTTCACCCTCGGGTACGCCGAGCGCCTTGAAGGTGGAGATCAGCCGCTCTGAACCGAACAGACGCATCAGATCGTCCTCCAGTGAGATGAAGAACTGGGACTCACCCGGATCGCCCTGACGGCCGGCACGTCCGCGCAGCTGGTTATCGATACGCCTCGACTCATGCCGCTCAGTACCGATGATCTTAAGGCCACCCGCCGCTCGCGACTCTTCATCGATCTTAATATCCGTACCACGGCCTGCCATATTCGTCGCGATCGTTACCGCGCCGTGAACGCCGGCTTCGGCCACGATCTGCGCTTCCTTTTCATGGAACTTGGCATTCAAAACGTTGTGCGCGATCCCCCGCTTCGAAAGCATCCGGGACACAAGCTCCGACACCTCGATCGTGATCGTACCGACAAGCACCGGCTGCCCCTTCGCGTGCGCCTCTTCCACCTCATCAGCCACGGCTTCGAACTTTTCTTTCATCGTAGTGTACACGGCGTCATCATGGTCGATACGTGCCACCGGCCGGTTCGTCGGGATCTCGATAACGTCCATCCCGTAAATGTCGCGGAACTCCTGCTCTTCCGTTAAGGCCGTACCGGTCATTCCGGCTTTCTTGTCAAATTTATTAAAGAAATTCTGGAAGGTGATCGTCGCAAGGGTCTTGCTCTCACGCTTGACGTTAACCTTTTCCTTTGCTTCGATCGCCTGATGCAGACCGTCCGAATATCGGCGGCCCGGCATAATACGTCCTGTAAAGCTGTCGACGATCAGCACCTCATCGTCCTTCACCACGTAATCCTGGTCACGGTGCATCAGGTTATGCGCCCGAAGCGCAAGGATAACGTTGTGCTGGATCTCGAGGTTCTCGGGGTCCGCTAAGTTGTCGATCTTGAAGAAGTTCTCGACCTTCTTTACGCCCTCCTGCGTCAGGTTGACAACCTTGTCCTTCTCATTAACGATAAAGTCCCCGGTCTCCTCCTGCTCGATGCCCATGATCGCATCCATTTTGGAATACTCCGGAAGGTCCTCGCCGCGCTTCAGCTGCCGTGCGAGCACATCGCACATCTCATAGAGCTTCGTCGACTTACTGCTCTGTCCGGAAATGATAAGCGGCGTCCGCGCTTCATCGATCAGCACCGAGTCCACCTCGTCGATAACGGCATAATGCAGGCCGCGCTGTACGCAATGCTCTTTCCTGACAACCATATTGTCACGAAGGTAATCGAACCCAAGCTCGTTGTTCGTAATATAAGTAATGTCACAGTTATATGCTTCCTGTCGCTCCTCACGCGACATATCGTGCAGCACCACGCCGACCTTTAAGCCTAAGAATTCGTGGACCGCGCCCATCCATTCCGCGTCACGCTTCGCCAGATAGTCGTTGACCGTTACGATGCAGACACCCTTTTCCTCAAGGGCGTTCAGATATGCCGGCAGCGTCGATACCAGCGTCTTACCTTCGCCGGTGCGCATCTCGGCGATACGGCCCTGATGCAAAATGATCCCGCCGATCAGCTGTACCTCGAAATGCTCCATGCCGAGCACGCGCTTTGCCGCTTCCCGTACCGTCGCGTAAGCCTCCGGCAGAATGTCATCCAGCGTCTCCCCGGCAGCAAGGCGGTCTTTAAACTTCTGCGTCTGCGCCTTTAACTCCTCGTCCGAAAGCGCCTGCATCTGTCCCTGCATCCCCAGGATCTTGTCAACGATCGGGCGGATGCGCTTCAGCTCGTGTTCACTGTGTGTACCGAATACTTTATCAAATAAACTCATTGGTTGCTCCTTTATCATACGTCCGTATGGACTATCGTTTTTATTGCCCGCGCCTGTCATCCGACACAAAGGCACATACAAGAGACATAATAGCACGATTTCAAGTGAAAAACAATAAATTCCGCTCTCGGGCCCCGAAAAATTTTTGAAAAAGCTGCAGAAAATTCCGCCTGTTTTTGCGATAATTCACCCGGATTTTGTCTGCACCCGTTTCCCTGTCAAGGTCTTGTGGGTTCTCTCCTTTTTACATCTATATATAGCGGTTATTTTTTGTCTGAATTGTCTGATAATTTACCCTCTTTTCATTTATTGTTTGTTATCTTAAAAATTTTTTAAAAATTTTCTAATTTCTTGTTGACAATTTTGCAATATTTTGATATAGTTAAATCACTCCAAAGAGAGGAAACGAACCTAAACAACCTTATCAATCATCTTATTAGTGACATTCGATTTGGCTTCAAGGAAGTACGAGCTGATCCGCTAAATGAAAGCTGTTTGAGCTGGTAGTAGAAACAAGAGATGCGGAGAGAACAAGCCGGTCACATTGAAGAACGAATCGCTAAGTCGAAAGGTCGCGACATCGTCCGAAGGGTAGAAGTACCCGAGAAGAGGCGCCGGAGGCCGATCGCCGGAGAGTGGCTGTCGGATAGGCGGAACAAAGTGTTTGAAGGCGGCGTATGTGTGAAAGGAAAAAGAGCCGCTGAAGGAAATAGATGAGATGCGGACGGATGTCAAGACAAAAGCTTTCGGGAAAGAGAGGTATGGGCCCTTGGACACAGCAGTTGAACAACCGAATGAATAAGGAGCGGATCCGAATGAGATAAAAGCATCGGGCACCGCTCCTTTTTCAATTGTTTCATAATATATGATCCGGCGCGAAACACCTCGCGCAAAGCCGCGGCTTCCCGCGCTCCGCGATCACAGATGTTCACATCTTCATCCGGTAACCGGCTCCCCAGATCGTTTCGATGTACTGCGGGTTGTTGTTATCCTTTTCGATCTTGTCGCGGATCCGCGTGATATGCACGCGAACCGTCGTAAGATCATGCTCCGAAAGCGGCTCATCCTTCCAGACCGCACGATAGATCTCATCCTTTGTGTATACGTGATTCGGATGCTCGACAAAGAACTCGAGCACCTCAAATTCTCGGAAGGCAAGCGTTTTTTCCACGCCGTCCACCCAGATGCGCTTCGCGCCCTTATCCATCCGAAGCCCCCGGAACGTCAGCACATCATTGACCGCGACGGTCGTGTTGATCAGCTGCTCGTACCGCGCCAGATGCGCCTTCACCCGCGCCACCAGCTCACTCGGAGAAAATGGCTTCGTAATATAATCATCCGCTCCCAGGCCCAGCCCACGGATCTTGTCGATGTCCTCCTTTTTCGCGGACACCATCAAGATCGGCCGGTTCTCCACCTCCCGGATGCGCCTGCAGATCTCAAAACCGTCCGTCCCCGGCAGCATCACATCCAGAATGTACATATTAAATTCTTCCGCCATTGCCCGCTGCAGCCCGGCAGTCCCGTCCTTTTCTATGACGACTTCAAAATTACTCAGCTGCAGGTAATCCCTTTCCAGCTCAGCGATGGCCTCTTCGTCCTCTACGACCAGAATTCTCTTCACTTGCTTCCTCACTTTGCAATTCCTCGGGCGGCAGATATTTGCGCAGTGCAAAATACAACACCGTCCCGACATTTTCCTCGCTCGTCGCCCAGACCTGACCTCCCTGGTCCTCGACGATCTTTTTCACGATCGACAATCCGATCCCGCTGCCCCGGATGGCCGATGTCCGCGATGCGTCTCCCCGGTACATCCGGTCAAAAATGTGCGGCAGATCCTTCGACGGGATCCCCCTGCCGTTATCCTCGATCTCAACCTGGATAAAATCACCGACATCCTTGATCCGAAGCTGGATCCGAAGCGGCGCGTCCCCGTGGTATTTGACCGAATTCGATACCACGTTATGGATCGCACGCCCAAGCTGCTCCGGATCGGCGACCAGCATCGTATCCTCCGGCACAAAATTATGATATTCCAGCGCAACGCCCTGGCTTTCCATATCCACGCCGATCTCTTCACTGATATCCAAAAAGTAATCCCGCACGGATAGCTCACGGTAATTATACGGAATGTCGTTCATATCCAGCTTCGAATACATCGTCAGCTCATTGATCAGACGGTCGATCTCCTCCGCTTTGCTTTGGATCGTCCGCAGATACGCATCCTGCTTTTCCGGCGTATTCGCTACGCCGTCCCGCAAACCCTCCGCATAGCCGCGGATCGCGGTAAGCGGCGTTTTCAGATCGTGGGCGATGTTCGATATCAGCTGCTTCTGATTGTTCTCCGCCCGGATCTTCTCGAGCTGATCCGCCTTCAGCTGCAGGCGCATTTCCTCGAAGGCATCGCCCACCACCGCCAGCTCGTCATGCCCCTTTAGGTTGACCTCGACATCAAGATCCCCTTTTCGGATATTGTTCGCCGCCTTTGCCAGAATATCAATACGTGTCGATACACCGTGGTACACACACAACAGCAGCAGCGAGATCGTAAAAAGCAGCAGCAGGAAAGACGAAACGATATAATCCGCCATCTGCTGCTGCTCGTTATTCAGGTACCACTCCGCCCCCGCCGCAAAATGAAGCACAGAGTCGCCTTCCCTGAAAAAGAACATAACGATCAGTACCAGGGGCAGCAACAACATTATAACAAATGCGATCGCAAGGCGGAATTTAATCTTCATGCGTTATATTTTACAAAATTTTCTTCAAATCTTCAACCTTATCTAACTTTTCCCAGGGAAGATCAATGTCGGTTCTGCCAAAATGTCCGTAAGCCGCCGTCTTGCGATAGATCGGCCGGCGCAGGTCGAGCATCTTGATGATCCCGGCCGGACGCAGATCAAAATTCCTGCGAACGACATCCACCAGCTCATCATCAGCAATCTTGCCCGTCCCGAAGGTATCTACCATGACCGAGGTCGGCTCCGCAACGCCGATCGCGTATGAAAGCTGGATCTCGCAGCGGTCGGCAATGCCCGCCGCCACAATATTCTTTGCCACATAACGCGCCGCGTAAGCAGCCGAGCGGTCTACCTTCGTGCAGTCCTTGCCGGAAAAAGCGCCGCCGCCGTGGCGCGCCATGCCGCCATAGGTGTCAACGATGATCTTGCGGCCGGTTAAGCCCGCGTCACCGTGCGGTCCGCCGATGACAAAGCGCCCCGTCGGATTGATGAAGTACTTCGTCGCATCATCCAAAAGCTCCTTCGGCAATACCGGATCGAACACATACTTTTTGATGTCCGCATGGATCTGCTCCTGCGTCACATCATCCGAATGCTGCGTCGAAAGAACGACTGCCTCGAGACGCTTCGGCTTTCCGTTCTCGTCATACTCTACGGACACCTGCGTTTTCCCGTCGGGACGCAAGTAGTCAAGCGTGCCGTCCTTACGGACTTCGGTCAGCTTAAGCGCCAGCTTATGTGCTAACGCGATCGGATACGGCATATATTCCGGCGTCTCGTTCGTTGCGTATCCGAACATCATTCCCTGATCGCCGGCGCCGGTATCCAGATCGTCGGTGAGCTCGCCGGATTTTGCCTCCAGCGCCTTGTCAACGCCCATCGCGATGTCATCCGACTGCTTGTCCAGTGCAACAAAGACAGCGATCTGGTTGCCGTCGAAGCCCTTTTTCCCGTCGTCATAACCAATCTCGTTGACCGTCTTCCTGACGATCGCCGGCACGTCAAGATTCGCCTTTGTCGTGATCTCACCCGTTACGAGCACAAATCCGGTACAGGTCGCCGCCTCGCAGGCAACGCGGCTCATCGGATCCGCCTCTAAGCATGCGTCGAGAACCGCATCGGAGATCGCGTCGCAGATTTTATCCGGATGTCCTTCCGTAACCGATTCAGAGGTAAAAAGTAATTTTTCCATTGTGTGAGTCTCCTTTCGTTGATTGGTGTGAAAAAACCGATTGCTTCACGCTTCGCGTTCCCGCAATTTTTTCAATAAAAAAATCCGCTTGCAATAAGCGGAATTGAGTCAATATATATCATCGCATCCTCTTATTGTTCGATAACATCGCTCAGGTTGGCACCTTCCCGTACGGGGGTTGCCGTGGCTTCGTAGATCCTATGTATCTCCACCACTCTGAATAAGAGATTTGGTTATGAAATTGTCGAAGCATTTCGCTTCACGCCTATTACCATACACTCTCTGTGCAGTTTTGTCAAATATTTTTTTAAACCTCTTGCCATTTTTGTTAAAAATCCATATAATAAATATGTTTAAGTGGATTATTTTATGGGGAGATTGCCATGAAGCAGCTTACGCCTAAAGATTTGAAAGCCGGAATGATCGTTGCGAGGGACGTCATCACCAAGCAGGGACAGACGATCGCAAGTACCGGCAGCACGTTAAACTCGCAGCTGATCGCAAAATTGTCTTTCTATCGGATAGCGGAAGTGTGGGTCGAGTCTGATGACGAGCCTGCGCCGGCAGCTCCCGAAGTTCCCAACGCGCCGGCCCCGGAACCGGAACCGATCCCGGAACCCGCTCCCGCTCCCAAGGAGCCGGAGCCAACGCCCGTCAAGTCGGAGCCCCGGAATGAAACGATCTCCTATTCCCAGCGGCTCAAGACAGATCCGGTCTTCCAGGATTTTCAGCTGAATTATTCTAAGAATATTGCTTATCTGAAGGAGACCTTCGATAAGATCATTGCCGGCAACGGCGCATCGATCAGCCAGAACGATCTTCTGCGCAACGCCGAGACGCTGTTCCAGTCGAAGACGTCGATGCAGCTTTTCGATATGCTGCACAATATGCGCTCGCTGGATGACACCGTGTATGCGCACAATATTAATGTAGCTCTTGTTGCGCGTGCGCTCGGCAAATGGTTAAAGTGGCCGAAGGAGCGTTTGAACACGCTGACGGTGGCCGGACTTTTACACGATATCGGCAAGACGCAGATCCCCGAAGAGGTTCTTAACAAAACAGGCTCTCTGACGGACGAAGAGTTCAATATGATCCGCGAGCATCCGAAGCTCGGGCACAAGCTGCTTAAGACGGTTCCGCATATTGAGCCTGCGATCCTTTACGCTGCCATGCAGCACCATGAGCGTTTTGACGGCTCGGGATATCCGCGCGGGCTTCCCGGCGATGAGATTGACGATTACGCTGCTGTGATCGCGATCGCGGATGTGTATGACGCGATGACCGCTACGCGGACGTATCGTGCTCCGATGTCTGCCTTCCAGGTAATTGCGGCATTCGAGCATGACGGCTACAACAAATATAAGCCGCAGTACATCCTCACCTTCCTGTCACATATCGCGGAAGCATATCTGAATAACCGCGTCATTTTAAGTGACGGCTCTTCAGCTACGGTAGCTTACATCAATCACAACAAGCTGTCCCGGCCGATGGTGAAAAAGGACGACGGAACGATCATCGATCTGTCAAGGGTAGGCGGGCTGGAGATTACGACCTGCCTGTAAGACAATGAATTTTATTTCTTCTTATTATATTGAAGAAACACGATACTTACCGTCACTGCTTATGTGTGAAAGCAGTGCTGAAGGACATTACATATTTTATATTTTGGTGTGTGTGGGGTTTTGGTATGGTCAAAAGATTTCCTCGTCTTTTTGCCATATTGTTAGTTGTCTCTATTTTCCTGAGCGGATTTCCGATGACAACTGTTTACGCCGAAGGCGAAGAGTCTTCGGCTTCTTGTGATGGCGGCGGAGGTGATACCGGTGGAACCGATACTGGCGGAGGGTCATCCGGTAACAGTGACGGTGGCAGCTCCGGTGAATCTATCGGAGGTTCATCGGGCGACAGCTCCGGCGATACCGGTGGAAGTTCATCCGGTGACAACGGTGGATCTGATACCGGCCAAGAGTCATCAAGCGGCGGCATCGGAAGCGATACCGGCGGAGAGTCATCCAATGTAAGCTCCGGTCAATCCGGCGGAGGTGATACCGGCAATACAGGCGGTTCCCCATCCGGCGACTTAAGCAGCAATACAACAGGTTACGCTGATGGAAGCTCTATACCCGATGGCGGCGGCGACGCGTCGTCACTTTCGTCTTCTGCAGCTTCTTCCGAGCCTTCTACCTCCTCTGATGGATCCGATTCCTCGTTGAATTCAAATTCAACCACTCAAATTTCCCAAAATTCAAGCGATTTTTCCTTGTTGAATTCAGCTCCAACAGCCTCAAATAATACACAAAACGATAATCCTGTAACAAACGGCACAACGGATACAAACATCGGTGATAATGAAAATGGCGCTGGCTCGAACGCAGCGGGTACCGGCGCAGGCGGAGCTGGCGGCGGAGACGGCAGCGAAAACGTTGGAGAAGGCACACTTTCTATGCCTGGTGGCGCGGGCGGTGGCAGCACAGTGGGCGAAGGAGAGGCCGTAACCCCCTTGCTTGGCGGAACGGCTGCCCCGAACAGCTCCTCGTCCGTTTTAGCCGGATTGGGCGAAGATCACACGGAGCTTACAGCGGTCGTGACTAGCGAAATCTCCGGCAAGATACACGAAGCCCTTGCACACTCCGCTTCTTCCGGAAACAACAACAGCACTGCGACCGGTGTTTCCGACGCGATCGCCGCATTGATCGGGAATGGCAGCGGAGGAAACAACGGCGCTAACGCGAATGATGGTAATAACGACGGCACAGCAGGCGACAACGGTCTTTCTGTGGGCGCAGGAGGCGGCGATGGCAATACAATCGACAGCGGCAGCTCAACAGGCGATAGTGACCCTCCAGTGGGCGCAGGGGTCGGCAACACAAATGATGGCCTGGTTGTCGGAGGCTATAACACAGGCAAAATTGGCGGTATAGCCGGCGCAGAAGCCGGTGCAAATGCAGCGGGTGTTTCTGATCCTCAGGCAGCGGCTGCCGGCATCTACGGCGTCTCTGACGCGGCGCTTACCCAAATATTCATCGATGTCTTCCATGATGCGGATTTGATCGATGACGCATTCATAAACGCCTTGTCCGATGTCTCCATGCAGGCATTCTGGATCGCCTGCGGCCTCGAAGGCGTATATGATGATTCGCTCGAATTGGAACAGCTGGTTGACCGCCTGATCGACGGGCTCATTGCGAAGCAGGCCAGCGTCAACAATAACGCCCTCGGGGCGACAAATGTCGGCGGCGCCGCATCTACCGCTGTCCAGAATGGCTTGACAGAAGGCACCCTTGATGGCGCGCCGCAGGAGAAAGAAGAAGCCCTTGAGGAAGAACCTTTGCCGGAGCCCAAGAAGTTAAAAAAAGGGAATCGTTCAATAACCCATACGGTGTCCTTTAATATGAACGGGGGAAATACAGACTCTGATATCCCCGCTCAAGAAGTGAATGCCGGTGGCTATGCCCAAGAACCGGCCACACCAATTTCCAAAGATGCCGGCACCGCTTTTATCGGCTGGTATACAACTTCTGACGGGAACACCAAATGGAATTTTTCCAGCGATCCCGTAACGGAGGATATCACCCTTTTTGCCCATTGGTCAACCAACAATATTTTCACGGTAACCTTTGACTTAAGCGGCAAAACCGCATCCCCTGTTCCGCCCCCTCAGCAGGTTGCATTTGGCACGCGCGTGACCGAGCCGGCAACACCGGTAGCGGAAAGATATGTTCTTCGCGGTTGGCGCGCTAACCCGCCGGATGGACCGCTTTGGGTTTTTTCCGAGGATATCCTTGGCGAGCTGCACGATCTTACCCTTTATGCCGATTGGATTGAGGGACACAGCGTGACTTTCGATATGCAGGGACACGGGAATCCGATCGAGAGTTTGCGTGTCTTAGACGGTGGACTGGTGACGGAGCCTCAAGCTCCGACAGCCGAAGGATTTCAATTCCTTGGATGGTATCAGGATTCTGCGTGCACGAATCCATGGGTATTTGCAACAAATGTTGTCCATTCACACATTACCTTGTATGCAAGATGGGTCGCGAATGGCGCTATGGTTAATGTAACCTTCGATAAACAAGGGCACGGCAGTGATGTTGCTTCGCAATCCGTTGCTCCCGGCAATCTTGTAGCAGAGCCCTCTCCTACTCCTTCTGACAACACCTATACCTTTAACGGATGGTATAGGGAGAGCACCTGTGAAAACAAGTGGGATTTTGCCCTTAATACCGCTCCCACCGACAGTACAACATTAACCCTCTATGCCGCATGGGGACATACGGCAAGCTTCGACCTGCAGGGTCACGGTAATAATTTCACCCAGTTCGTTTTGGAAGGTAAGCCTCTTAGCGAACCGGCCGTGGTTAACCCGGAGAATTTTACTTTTGCGGGATGGTATCTGGATGCTGAATGCACCGATAATAAAGCCTACACATTTACAAGTAATGCGTTAGACGCGGATATCACTCTATATGC
>JAFSYD010000182.1 GCA_017443685.1 Lachnospiraceae bacterium
TACATTCACAGAATTTTCGTAGGACTCTGTATCTTAAGAGGAAAGGTATTTACAAATGAAAACATCTTTAAAATGGATAAAAGATCTGGTTCCGGGCATCGCGGATGTCACGCCGCAGGAATTTGCGGACGCGATGACGCTCTCGGGCTCGAAGGTGGAGTTTTATACGGCGTTTGATGCCGATCTTGATAAGATCGTGATCGGGCAGGTGAAAAAGATCGATCCGCATCCTGACGCGGACAAGCTGATCGTCTGCCAGGTAGACATCGGAGGCGAGACGATCCAGATCGTCACCGGTGCGCCGAACGTTCACGAGGGCGACAAGGTACCGGTGGTATTGGACGGCGGCAAGGTCGCGGGCGGACACGACGGGAATATGACGCCGGGCGGCATCAAGATCAAAAAGGGCAAGCTCCGCGGCGTGGAATCGAACGGTATGATGTGCTCCATCGAGGAGCTTGGCAGTAATCGCGATATGTTCCCGCTGGCTCCCCGGGAAGGGATTTACATTTTTCCGGAGGATGTGACGGTCGGCGCCGATGCGGTAAAGGAGCTTGGTCTGGACGATGTGGTCGTGGAATACGAGATCACCTCGAACCGCGTGGACTGTTTTTCGGTACTGGGACTGGCCAGGGAAGCGGCGGCTACATTTGAAAAGGATTTTGCCGTACCCGCGATCAAAGAGACCGGTGATGCCGACGACGTGAACAATTACATTTCGGTGGAGGTGGACAATACCGATCTTTGCACGAGATATACGGCACGCGTGGTAAAGAATATCCGCCTTGCGCCCTCGCCCGAGTGGATGCAGGAGCGTCTGCGTGCGCACGGGATCCGTCCGATCAACAACAGTGTCGATATCACGAATTACGTGATGGAAGAATACGGCCAGCCGATGCACGCCTATGACCTGGATACGATCGAGGATAAGAAGATCATCGTTCGGAATGCGTCCGCAGGGGAGACGTTTACAACGCTGGACGGACAGGAGCGCAAGCTCGACGAAACGATGCTGATGATCTGCGACGGGAAGCGTTCGGTCGGTATCGGCGGCATCATGGGCGGTGAGAATTCCATGATCACGGACGATGTGAAGACGATGCTCTTCGAAGCGGCTTGCTTTGACGGGACGAATATCCGTTTATCGTCGAAGAAGCTCGGGATGCGGACCGAGGCATCCGGTATTTTTGAAAAGGGACTGGATCCGAACAACGCGATCCTTGCGATGAACCGCGCATGTGAGCTGATCGAAGAGCTTGACGCCGGCGATGTGGTCGGCGGCTGTGTGGACATTTACCCGGTAAAGAAGGAGCCGGTCGTCCTGCCGTTCGAGCCGGATAAGTATAACCGCTTGTTGGGAACGGACATTTCGGCCGATACGATGCTTGATTACTTTAAGCGTTTGGAGATCGGGTATGATGCGGAAAAGAACGAGCTTTTGATCCCGACCTGGCGGCAGGATCTGCTGTCGTATGCGGACATTGCCGAGGAGGTCGCGCGGTTCTTCGGATATGATAAGATTCCGACAACGCTGCCGGCGGGCGAATCGACGACAGGAGGGCTGTCCGAAAAGCTTACCCTCGAGTTCGTGGCAAGGGATGTGGCGGAGTACTGCGGTTTTTCGGAGTCGATGACGTATTCCTTTGAAAGCCCGAAGGTGTTTGATAAATTGCTTTTGACAGAGGAGGCTTTTGAGCGGAAGGCGATTGTGATCCGCAATCCCTTGGGCGAGGATTTTTCGATCATGCGGACGCTGCCCTTGAATGGGATGCTGACGTCGCTGTCGACGAATTTCAACCGCCGCAATAAGGATGTCCGTCTGTACGAACTGGCAAATGTCTATCTGCCGAAGGCGCTGCCGCTTAAGGAGCTGCCGGATGAGCGGATGCAGTTTTGCCTGGGGATGTACGGCGATGATGCGGACTTCTTTACAATGAAGGGCGTCGTGGAGGAATTCCTGGATCAGGCGGGCGTGGACTATGAGAAAAAAGAGACCCGCTTTTCACCGAAGATGGATGAGAATAAGCATCCGTACCTGCATCCGGGACGCAAGGCGGAAATCTATTTCGGCGAGGAGCTGATCGGCTATATCGGTGAGGTGCATCCGCTCGTGATCCGCAATTATGATATGAAGGGACGCGTTGTGATCGCTGTTTTGGATATGCCGACGGTGCAGGCGAATGTGAACCCCAACGGGAAAAAGTTCCGCGGGATTTCCAATTTCCCGGCTTCGATGCGCGATATCAGTATGGTGGTGCCGAAGGGCGTTCTTGTCGGTGATATCGAGGAAGTCTTCAAGAAAAAGGGCGGTGCGTATTTCGAGGGCTTCAAGCTCTTTGACGTATATGAGGGTAGCCAGATCCAGAAAGGATTTAAGTCGGTGGCGTATTCCCTGACGTTCCGCGCGCAGGATAAGAGCCTGTCGGATGAGGACGTCAACAGCGCGATGGACCGGATCTTAAAGAATTTATCGGAGATGGGGATCGAGCTGCGGAAATGATTGCGTTATGAAAGTATCGGATTTTGATTATGAGCTTCCCGAAGAGCTGATCGCGCAGGATCCGCTTGCCGACCGGTCGTCATCGCGGCTGATGTGTCTGGATCGGGCGAGCGGCGCGGTGTCGCATCATATTTTTTCGGAGATCACGGATTTTTTGAAAAAAGGCGACTGCCTCGTGATCAATAACACGAAGGTCATCCCGGCGCGGCTTTTCGGACGACGGGAAAGCGGCGGACAGGTGGAATTGCTGCTGCTGAAGCGAATGAGTGAAGAAGACAGACGCTCGCCTGCGGGTGCTGCAGCAGATCAAAGTACAGCGTTCGATGAGCGTTCGCAAGCGGACGGTGCCGGAGGACGGGGGATGCTGCGGACGGATAGTTGTGACGGCCGGGAATTGCCGCATCCGGAGTCTGCTGCGAAAACAGATCAGAATATCTGTGTCTGGGAGTGCCTGTCCCGACCGGGGAAGAAGTGCAAGCCGGGGACGAAGCTCATCTTCGGAGAAGGCAAGCTTACGGCAGAGGTCTTAGAGGTGCTTGATGACGGGAACCGGCTGGTGCGGTTTTCCTATGAAGGCATCTTTGAAGAGGTGCTGGACGCGCTTGGTGAAATGCCGCTGCCGCCGTATATCACTCATAAGCTTGCCGATAAGAACCGTTATCAGACGGTTTACGCAAAATATGACGGTTCGGCAGCTGCGCCGACGGCGGGGCTTCATTTTACAAAAGAATTGCTGGATGAGGTGCGGGCGAAGGGCGTATCCATTGCCGAGATCACGCTGCACGTGGGCCTGGGCACCTTCCGCCCGGTTAAGGCGGAGGACACCGATGACCACGTGATGCACAGTGAATATTATGAGATCTCGGCGGAGGCAGCAGGACTTATCAACGCTGCGAAGGCAGCAGGCGGACGGGTGATCGCGGTCGGTACGACAAGCACGCGGACGCTGGAAGCGGCGGCGCAGCGATTTATATCGTCTTCCACTATCCTGCCCCCCGCCGGAACCTCCGGCTGGACCGACATTTTTATCAAGCCGGGCTATACCTTTAAAGTTATCGACGGACTGATCACGAACTTCCATTTACCGAAATCCACCCTTGTGATGCTGGTGTCCGCCTTTGCCGGAAGAGAACACGTGCTGGCGGCATACGCCGAGGCAGTAGAAAAGCGGTACCGGTTCTTCAGTTTCGGGGATGCGATGTTTATAGCATAAGCGTGGGATAAGCGGATGGCTTGAAACGGATCGTAACCAGGAATTGAAAATGCTTTACATCCTGGACAGGGCGAATCTTTTGAATATTCTTTCGTCGGAAGCGGCGTCATTAAAGAATATGGCGCGGCCGGATAAGGTATATTGCGACAATACGAATATTATGTACGCCCTGACGGAAAGCATTGACACGGGAACGAAGCGCGAGACCTTCTTTTTGAATCAGTTAAGATCGGCGGGGCATAAGGTGTTTTACCCGAAGCAGGGGGATTTTCTCGTGGACGGCAAGCTGCTTTTTAAGATCGGCGGGAAGCAGAAGGCGTTTGATCAGATAAAGGACACCCCGGACAGCTATCTTGCGGTGGATGACGAGGAAGTCGGACGAGGGAACCGGATACCATTGTGGATGTTCGGATTCTTATATTAGGCTTGTATGCGGTTTGAGATTTTGCTATAATCAGAACACAGTGAA
>JAFSYD010000183.1 GCA_017443685.1 Lachnospiraceae bacterium
AGAGGGTGCTGGTGTCGGATATCGCCGGGACGACGCGGGATGCGGTCGATTCCCGGGTGAAGTATCATGGAAGAGAGTATATTTTGATCGATACGGCCGGCATCCGGCGTAAAAGCAAGATCAAAGAGGATCTCGAGCGCTACAGTATTATACGGGCGGTTGCGGCGGTGGAAAAGGCTGACGTCGTCATCATCATGATCGACGCGACCGAGGGTGTGACCGAACAGGATGCGAAGATCGCCGGGATCGCGCATGACAGGGGCAAGGGTATCATCATCGCAGTCAATAAATGGGATGCGATCGAAAAAGACAACCATACGATGAAGGAGCATGAGACGAAGATCCGACAGGTGTTAAGCTTTATGCCCTACGCCGAGATCATATATATTTCGGCGCTGTCGGGGCAGCGGATCGCGCAGATCTATGACAGGATCGACGCCGTTCTGGCAAGCAATGCCATGCGCATTGCGACCGGCGTGCTGAATGAGATCATTACCGAAGCGGTAGCTTTGCAGCAGCCGCCGACGGATAAGGGCAGGCGTTTGAAAATATTCTACGCGACACAGGCTTCGGTCAAGCCTCCGACGTTTGTGATCTTTGTGAATGACAGGCAGCTGATGCATTTTTCCTATTTGCGTTACCTGGAGAACCGCATCCGAGAGGCGTTCGGCTTCAAAGGAACGTCGTTGAAATTTATCACAAGGGAGCGAAAGGAAGAGGGCTGATGATTGCGGCAAGGGTGATCTCCCTGTGTATCGGCTACGTTTGCGGACTGTTTTTGGGCGGATACTTTATTGGGAAAATAAAACATAAAGACATTCGCGAGTTCGGCTCGGGCAATGTCGGAACGACCAACGCGACAAGGGCGTTCGGCCTCAAGGGCGGACTGTTCACGCTCGTTTGTGACATTGTAAAAGGCTTTGTCGCGGCGGGAATTGTCTGTATGATCTTTAAAGGAAAATATGACGGACTGACTGTAAAGCTGTTGGCGTCTTACGCGGCGTTCGGCGCGATGCTGGGACATATGTTCCCGTTTTACATGGGTTTTAAGGGAGGAAAGGGCGTAGCGACGAGTTTGAGCTTTCTGGCACTTTGCGTCCCGCAGACGATACCGCTTTGCGTGCTGACCTTCATCGTTGTGGTGGTACTGACCAGATACGTCTCGCTTGGTTCGATCCTTGGGGTGATCGTGGTCGTACTCCAGCTGTTCCTTTTCGGATCCCGCGGCCGGCTCTTCTATTCCGGGGCGATGCTAAAAGAGGTGACTGTGCTCGTATGTGTGGCGGCGGTGATCGTTATCATAAAGCATCATGAGAACATCGGACGGCTGCTTCGCGGGGAAGAGAATAAGTTCGGTCGTAAGCGCAAAGCGGACAAAAGCAGTCATATGCAGTCATAAAAAAGCGCTGTGCCGATAATTTGCGCAATTGGTTGAATTATATTGCAACAAAATTTATATGTGTTAAAAGAGGATATAATTATGGCAAATGTTACGGTATTAGGTTCGGGAAGCTGGGGGACGGCGTTGGCGGTTCTGCTTTGCGGCAATGGACATGACGTGATCCTTTGGTCGTATTTGCAGGAAGAAGTCGATGAAATGAAAAGAACTCATCGCAACCTGAAATTAAATGATAACTTACTTCCGGACAAGCTGCATTTAACGGCAGATATGGAAGAAGCAACGACGAACCGCGATCTGATCGTATTTGCGGTGCCGTCCTTTGCGACGCGGCAGACAGCGCACAACGTTTCTTCGCTGATCCCGGAAGGCCAGCAGGTGATCACAGTGTCAAAAGGAATCGAAGAGGAGACACTTTTGACACAATGTGATATAATAGAACAGGAAATCCCACAGGCGCAGGTCGGTATCTTAAGCGGACCGTCCCACGCGGAGGAGGTGATCGTCTCGCTTCCTACCGCGGTGGTTGCGGGAGCGAAGACCAGACAGCTTGCGGTGTTTACGCAGGAAATTTTCATGAACGACTATTTCCGTGTATATACGAGCCCGGATGTGGTCGGTATCGAGGTCGGCGGTTCATTAAAGAACGTAATCGCGTTGGCAAGCGGGATGGCCGGCGGATTGGGCTACGGGGATAATGCCAGAGCGGCGCTGATTACCCGGGGACTGCGGGAGATCACCGCGATCGCGACCGCTATGGGCGGCAAGGCCGAGACACTGGGCGGATTAGCCGGCGTCGGTGACCTGATCGTGACCTGCTCGTCGCTGCACAGCCGTAATTACATGGCTGGCTTTCATATCGGCGAGGGCGATACGCCGAAGGAGGCGCAGGATAAGGTCGGCATGGTTGTCGAGGGCGTGTATTCGGCTAAGGCCGGGCTTGCGCTCGGGAAGAAGTTCGGTATCGAGCTTCCGATCATCGAGAAGGTGAATCAGGTATTATTCGAAGATAAGCCGGCACGGGACGGCGTGATGGAGCTTATGAAGCGTGATAAGAAGAGCGAGATCGAGGGGATCGCATGGTAGTACAGATAAAAAAGCTGACGGATACGGCACGGCTGCCTGCGCGCGGTTCCGCATATGCGGCCGGCTATGATCTGGTTGCCGATCTTACGGAGGATGTCACGATAGCGCCGCATACGACTGCAATGATCGGGACGGGACTTTCGGCGGCGATTCCGGAAGGGTATTATGGCGGCGTTTTTGCAAGGAGCGGTCTTGCGGCAAAAGAGAGCTTGCGCCCGGCAAACTGTGTCGGCGTGATCGATGCCGATTACAGGGGAGAGATCAGGGTTGCTCTGCATAATGACGGTGATGCGCCGCGGGTGATACAGGCAGGCGAGCGGATCGCACAGTTAGTGATCTGTCCGTTTCTGGCAGTGGATTTTTCAGAGACAGAGGAGTTATCCGATACGGCGAGGGGAAGCGGCGGCTTCGGTTCAACCGGACGTTAGGGATCATATCAATTGGATCCGGCCGGAAACGACGAAAGGGAAAGATATGGATCGCGTGACGATCCGTATATTATAAACAAGGAGGGTTATATTTATGGATTCGATCAGAGACCGAATGGTCAAATTCTCATCGAGAGACGACAATAGCGTTATGATCAACGCGACGCAGGGGCATTTTGCCACCAGTCAGTCTCACATCAATTACTACATCGACGTTACACGAATGAAGGTGCGCGTCAAGGAAGCGGAGGAAGCGGCCAAGAGCCTGCGGTCGAAGCTTTTGCATCATGTCGATCTTGTGGATTCCATTGTATGTTTAGACGGTACCGAGCTGATCGCCGGTTTTTTGGCGCAGGAGCTTGAAGCGAGTGATTTTCATATGACGAACCGCCATGAGACCATGTACGTTGCGGCACCCGAGGAGAACTCGATCCATCAGTTTATGTTCCGGGAGAATATCCGCCCGGCGATCGAAGGGAAGAATGTTCTCGTGATGGTTGCGACGATGACGACAGGCGAGACGGTGCGGCGTTCGATCGAGTGCATCGAGTATTACGGCGGTACGGTTAAGGGAGTTATCGCAATTTTCTCAACGATGCTTTATGTCAACGGCATTCAGGTGTATTCGCTGTTTGACCAGCAGGATTTCCCGGGATATGCGACGTTCGCGCAGTTAGACTGCCCGTATTGCAGACGGGGGATTCCGATCGAGGCCATGGTGAACGGTTACGGCTACGCAAAGTTATGATTGGTTTTCATTACTACTACATTTTGTGTTTTGTACTTGAATTTTTGTCGTAAAACCACTATACTTACTCTGATATGCGCAGTTTTGTCCGCAAAGGAGACGGGGCGGCGCACGAGAATGAAGGAGTAAGCGAAATGGAATTACAGGTACATTTACCGGTTTTTGAAGGACCGCTCGATCTGCTTTTGCACCTGATCGACAAGAATAAGGTGGACATCTATGATATCCCGATCGTTGTGATCACCGATCAGTATCTTGCGTACGTGGACGAAATGAAGCGGCAGGATCTGAATGTGATGAGCGAATTTCTCGTGATGGCAGCAACGCTTTTGTCGATCAAGTCGAAGATGCTGCTGCCGAAGGCAGTGAAGGAAGACGAGGAGGAGGAAGATCCGCGGGCGGAGCTGGTTCAGCAGCTGTTGGAATACAAGATGTATAAGTACATCGCGTATGAGCTTAAGGACAAGCAGGTGGACGCCGATCACGTACTGTTCAAGCTGCCCACCATCCCCGATGAGGTGAAAAGCTACGAGGAGCCGGTGGACGTTTGCGAACTGTTGAGTGACATATCGCTCAATAAGCTTAACGATATCTTCCAGGCGGTTCTGCGCAGGGAGAAGGGGCGGATCGACCCGATCCGTTCCAAGTTCGGCGAGATCAAAAAGGAAGAGGTCTCGATGGACGAAAAAATGGTGTATGTAAAGGACTTCGCCAGGCTGCACCGGATGTTTTCGTTCCGGCAGCTGTTAGAGGCGCAGTGCACGAAGACGGAGATCATAGTGACTTTCCTTTGCATATTGGAGATGATCCGTTTCGGGCAGGTCACGATCGTACAGGAGCATATATTCGATGATATCCAGATCGAGTCACAACTTGCCGCGGCGTAACCGGCCGCATGGAAGAAGGGAAGAACGGCGGGCTAAGCTTGCGTCGATCCGCAGAAGATTTGCTTTGATAGCGCCGGGCAGTTTTCCTGATGCCGGGACAGTCCGCGGGGCACATATGCCGGCTGCACCCGGGGCGGACGGATCACAAGAGGCGTTGGAAGAAAAAGAAGGCATTCCGCAGCAAGCTGCGGTGCCGGGAAAGGATGACGTGCCGATGACATCCCATGCGACCATCATCGAAGGAATCCTCTTTGCGATGGGGAATTCCGTTGAGGTGGCGCGGATCGCGGAAGCGGTAGGGATCACCGAAGAGGAAGCCGTAAAGGAACTGGATGCCCTGGCACGGAAGTACGAAAGAGGCAAGCGCGGGATCAGGCTGTTAAAGCTGGAGAATTCCTACCAGATGTGTACGGCAGGCGAGATATACGAGTACCTGATCAGGATCGCAAAGCAGCCCAAAAAGGCTGTTTTAACGGATGTCCTGCTGGAGACGCTTTCGATCATTGCGTACAAGCAGCCGGTGACGAAAGCCGAGATCGAGAAGATCCGCGGCGTATCCTGCGATCATGCGGTAAGCAAGCTTGTGGAGTATCACCTGGTAGAGGAGATTGGGCGCTTAGAGGCGCCGGGAAGGCCGATGATGTTCGGGACGACAGAGGATTTCCTTCGTTCGTTCGGCGTGACGAGCATTTCCGATCTGCCGACTTTAAATCCTGTCCAGGTTGAAGAGTTTAAGCTGCAGGCGGAAGCCGAGGCGAACGAGACATTGAGCGTAGACATATAGGGTTCATCGGCTTATACCGGCAGCCTGTGGTGTAAGCAAGGTATTAATATACGGTTATAGAGCCTAGTACTGTCCGAGAACGAAGTGATCGGGTAACAGTACTGGGTCCGACCGGTCAGAGTAAGTCAAATATTTCTTGCAGTAATATAGGAGGAGGAGAAAGGAAAGATGAGTAACATTACGGCACTCGAACGGATCGAGAATATGCTCGACGATCACAGCTTCGTGGAGCTTGCGCCGCTGGTAACGAGCCGTACGACGGATTTTAATATGAATCCGGCGGCGACACCGTCCGACGGCGTGATCATCGGGCACGGACTGATCGACGGCAATATCGTGTTCATTTACAGTCAGGACGCGAGCGTGTTAGGCGGTTCGATCGGGGAGATGCACGCGAAGAAGCTGCGAATGATCTATGATATGGCGATCAAAATGGGTGCGCCGATCATTGGGTTTATCGACAGCACCGGTGTGCGTCTGCAGGAATCGGTCGATGCGGTGGAGTCGATCGGTATGTTGTACCGGATCGCGTCAAAAGCAAGCGGTGTGATCCCGCAGGTGCTCGGAATTTTCGGCGGGTGCGGCGGTGCGCTTTCGGTTCTGGCGTCGATCTGTGATTTTGTTTATATGTCCAATGACGCGTCCCGTTTTATGAACGCGCCGGACGCGATCACCGGGAATACAAAGGCGACGCTCGATACCTCGTGCGCACAGTTCCAGTTCGAGGAGGCGGGCAGTGTGGACGGCATCGGTTCCGAGGTTGAGGTCTTAGTGCAGATCCGCCAGCTCATTTCCATTTTACCGGGTTCGAACAGGGAGCGCGGCGGTTATGTTATGGGCTGCGTGGATGATCCGAACCGCGCGGCGGTCGGCCTGGAAGACAAGCGTGACAACATCGAAAGCTTTGCAAAAGAGATTTCCGACGACAAATTATTTATTCCGATCAAGAGCGGATACGCGACCGATATGACTGCGGGCTTCATCCGCCTGAAC
>JAFSYD010000184.1 GCA_017443685.1 Lachnospiraceae bacterium
CTTAAACTGCCAGAGTGTCGCTGCGGAAATTAACGAAGCCCTTGCCTCTACCGAGCAATCCGTCCGCTTTATGTCGCAATACATCAGCACGTTAAGTCTGTCCTTCGAAGATCTTACTTCCGACGAAGCGATCTTTAAGGAATACAACAGGAACATCATTACGATCTTTGACAAGGTGACCCACGATACCGTAGGTGCGGTGACCTATTATTTCCGATACAATCCCGACTATTTTCCGCCGGATGCCGGTTTTTTGTATTCCAAAGAATACTCCCACGAATACCTCGGCAAGGATTTTGTGGAACTGGAGCCGACAGACCTTTCTTTATATGCCGAGGATGACCCGGCTGTCGAATGGTTCTATGCGCCCCTGCGATCGGGCGTGGGCGAATGGATCTCCCCGTATTGGGGAGACAACCTGCAAATGAATATGATATCTTACGTTATGCCGGTAAGCGTCGGGGATACGATCATCGGCGTGATCGGCATGGATATCGACTTTGACATCCTGATCGAAAACATATCCACTAAAAAGTTCTATGACAGCGGGCACTCCTTTCTGATCGGAACAGACGGCGGCGTGCTTGACAAGGATTCCGTGCGGCACGCCACCTCGTCGAAGATCGCGATCGAGGAAGTGGACAAATTCCGCAAGAACCTGACAGAAAAAGAGAGCATGGATCTGATCGCCTATACCTATAACGGGATCCATAAGCGCATGGTCTATTCCAGACTCAATAATAATATGTACCTCGTATTTGTTGCTGATGATAGTGATATTTATGAGGAGCAGCATTTTTTGCTGAATCTTGTGATTTTCATTGCCATCATCATTGCTTTTATCTGCGCGTTCGCAGGCTTCCAGACCACGAAGCGGCTGACGGATCCGTTAGAGCAGCTGACCCTCGCCGCTGCCGAGCTTGCCGACGGGAAGTTTAACGTCGTTATTCCGACCACCCATAACGACGACGAAGTGGGGAAGCTGGCAAAGGCTTTTCAAAAGACCGTTGACCATTTGCAGCAATACATCACCTATGTCCAAGACCTGGCGTATAAGGACGCGCTCACCGGCGTGCAAAACAGAGCGGCTTATGAAAAGTCGATGGAGCAGATCGATATTGACATCCGTCTCGGCAGGGCCGAATTCGCCCTCATCATGGTGGATCTCAACAAGTTAAAAACCATCAACGATACCTACGGTCACGAAATGGGGAACCGTTACATTCAAAACCTTTGTGCAAAGATAAAAAATATCTTTCCCATGGAAAGCGTTTACCGCATCGGAGGGGATGAATTCATTATCATCCTGAGGGACGAACAATATCAGGACCGGGAAGGATCATTGGATCAGATCCGCGAGGTGCTGGCATTCAAAGATGCTGTTGACACGGAGCATCTATGGGAAAACGTTTCCGCTGCAGCCGGCATGGCTGTCTTCGATCCCGCAGCCGATGACAGTACGGAATCCGTCTTTAAGCGCGCGGATCAGGCGATGTATGAAAACAAGATAAAGATGAAGGAGAAATTCCACCGATGAAAAGGCTGATCCTGGTGCTTGCCGCCCTGCTTTTGCTGTCGAATACCGTTTGTGCGGCAGAACGCCCGCAGGGCGCTGATGGCGGGATGTCGGGTGCCGAGCCGGAGATTACCGAATTTTCACAACTGAAAGGGGTAACGGAGCCAAGTACTGTCCCGCGAACGAAGTGATAGATGTTTTTCTGAAATCTATTGATTTTGTAGAAAAACACTATGCAGAGTAGTGGCTGACAGCACTGGCATCCGGACGGACAGAGAAAGTCAAATATTACTTGCGGTAA
>JAFSYD010000185.1 GCA_017443685.1 Lachnospiraceae bacterium
GGATCGACGTAGCGCTGGAAGGTCTGGGTGACGCGGCGCTTTTCGATCATTGTTATAATGTACTGTGTGCCGACCGATACCACATAGGATAAGAAGACGCCGACCGGTACCCATAAGGGGTGCAGGATGTGACCGCCGTTGTATGCGATACGGCAGACGGCAAGACTTGCCGCAATAAGTGCGACCGCGTAAACCGATGCCGGTACAAGCGGAAGGAACGACAGGATCACCAGCGAGGCAAAAACGAGGACAAACAGGATCGCCAGCTGAATGGGATTGCCGACCTCGTCTTTGTAGTCGCCATTTAAGATCTGCTCGGTAACATTTGCCTGGAACTCGACGCCGTTCATGGACTGGCCACGGTCGATCGGAGTGGAGACCACGTCCTGTAAGCCGGCGGCATACGGACCGATGTATACCACCTTGTTGGCGTAATAGTCGCTCGGGACGTCACCGTTATACAGGTCCGCGATCGAAACATTTTCATAATAAGTATTCGGCATCGCCGAGAAGGATACCCAGAACATCCCCCGGCCGTTGGTCTCGGGGAGGGTGATGTCCAGGCCGTTCTTTTCGGCAAAAAGCTTTGCGGCGGTGCTTGCCATCGAATAGACACGATCCTGGCGCGGGGGATCCAGGTACAGGATCGCGTGGCGCAGGATGCCGTCGCTGTCGTTCATCGCGTTGATATGTCCCTGTACCGTCACATCTTTCAGTGCCGCATACGGGGTTTCGAATCTTTTGATCACATAGTCATTCGTGGCATACCGGCCGTCATCGATCTTTATGCTTTCGCTTCCGAACTGCGCCGCGTCCGCCGTAATGACGCAGCCTAATTTTTCAGCGGCATCGGCGAGATGCTTATCGGCATCCGTGCCGCTTTCGCCTGAGTAGAGCGTATCGATCGCGACTACCGCGGGCATATGTTCGGGATCGGAAGCAAGGGCGTTTAAGGCGCCCGCCATAATGTCGCGCGTCCAGGTGTTGTAGGGGCCGAACTGCTCTAATGCTTTTTCGTCGATACCGATGACGAGGACGTTGCCGGAGAGCGCACGCGGCTCCTGATACCAGGCGTCCTCGATCCAGCGGTCAAGCCGGTAAAGGATCCCGGCGCCGACGAGCGCCGTAAAAAGCGCGGCGATCACAAACGATATGGCAACGGTGCGGATCATTTTTTTTGATTTCATAACAAGCTCCTTCAGGATAGAATAATCTCGGTGCCCGCCTTTGCGAATCCGGCAAACGGGTATTCTTTTTGTATGCTTTCTTCGAGGGCGGCGATCATTTCATCGGTATGCTCCGGCGCGTGATGGGTAAAAAGCAGACGCTTTGCACCGGCTTTTTTTGCGATGCGGATGCCGACTTCCGGCGTGGAATGCCCGAAGCCGAAGTGCGGCTGGTATTCGCTTTCCGTATACTGCGCGTCATAGAGCAAAAGATCGGTGTTTTTCGCAAAGTGGATCAGCTCGTCGTTCACGATCTCGTTGTGCTCAAAATCCGTTGCGTAGACAAAGCTCTTATCGCCGGCGGAAAGCTTGTAGATCGTCGAGCCGCCCGGATGCGCGCCCTCCATCGTATCGACCGTAAAATCGCCGAATGAAAAATGCGGTTCGATGTCGTAAAGGGCGGTATCCGCCGGATAGTCGTGGATGCCGACCGGCCAGTACGGCGGGGACAGAAGCACCTGCAAAGCATCGGCGAGAGACTTTTCGCTGCGCATTCTGCCGTAGATCGCGACAGAGCTTTTTTTGTCGAAAAGTGTTTTAAAAAAAGGCAGTCCGATCATGTGGTCAAGATGGAAATGGGAAAGCATAACGGCAACATTTGCCTCTGCTGCGCATGGTGCGCAGATAATGCCGCTTCCCGCGTCGAGGAAGATGCGGGTGTCTTTGCACGAAACCGAAACACAGCTGGTCGCGCCGCCGTAGAGAGCATATGCGGCCCCGCTGACCGGAACGCTGCCCCTCGTGCCTAAAATGTTGATCGTGATCGTAGTATTCATAATTGTCGTTCGTATTAAGATAAGTGTACCGTTGGTTCCGATAATAACTGATTTTAGCATAATTCATTCCTGATATCTACGGTTAAGTAGAAAAAGGAATAGCCCAAAACTTCCGAATGTGGTAAGATATAAAGAAAATTTTTAAAAAAAGGAGTAGACAAATGGCGGAAAGATCAGTGACGGCGGAAGAGCTTTTGGACCGGATTCTGGACATTACGGACGGGCTTTACAACGAAATGCGGGCTTACGAGAGCGAGGGCGTCGATAACCACGTGAAAATATATAACCTGCTGGCGGATCTGGGACGGACGATCGTGGGCTCCGACCGGGCGAGCTTTTGGAAATGGGATAAGCGGACGCATGAGCTGGTAACGACGGCGGCGGTCGGGGCGGGGGAGATCCGCATTGATGAGGGCACCGGCCTTGTGGGCAAGGCTTTGACCGAGCGTCGTGCGATCGTTACGAACGACCCGTATAATGATCCGAATTTTAATTCCTCCGTCGATAAGAAGACGGGCTATGTGACAAAGTCGATCCTGGTTATGCCGATCGTCAGCTGCAAAGGCGAGTACATCGGCGTTTACCAGGCGATCAACAAGCTCGATGATGAGAGGGGATTTGACCTCGAGGCGGATTGCAAGCGCCTTTCCTTAGCGGCTTTTATCTGCGGGCTTACGTTGGAAAGCGACCTTTTCCTGGATGATTCGCAGCACGACAAGCTGACCGATATCAAGAACCGTATGGGCTTCCACAGTGATTATAAGAGCCGGTTTCTGCCGATCCTGGAGGAGCGTGATCCGAACAGGCCGGTGGCGATGATCATGTGCGATATCGACTTTTTCAAAAAGGTCAACGACACGTACGGACATAATGCGGGTGACGCGGTGCTCGTTCATGTGGCGAAGATCTTAAACGCGGCGATCCGCGGCGCCGACGGCGTGTACCGCTGGGGCGGAGAGGAATTCATTATGATCTTCCCGGGGACGAATATGGAGCAGGTGGCGACGATCGCCGAGCGTATCCGAAGCGATGTCGAAGCATCGGTCTGCACGTTCGAGGGAACGGACATCAAGTGTACGATGAGCTTCGGCTGCGGCGTGCTGACGCCGGACAGAAGTGCGGAGGAGAATATCAAGGTTGCGGACGAGCGGCTTTATTCGGCGAAAGAGAACGGGCGTAATTGCGTCATCTGGGATAAGGGCGTTTATTCGCACGGTGCACCGCGCGTCGGAAGCCCGAGGTAGGTGAGAAATATGATGGGTGGTGAATGGAAGAGCGCGTTTTCTGATGCGGATCTGGAAAATGGACTGGAGCTGGCGTTGACAGGGGCGGTTTCCGTTCTGGATGATGCGCCGGAAACTGTGATCGCGTCGATCAAGGATGCGGATGTGACGTACCGCGTTTTTGTCCGATTAAAGAAGGGATGGCCGCATGTATATTGCGGCTGTGAAATCGGAAGGATGGGAAATACGTGTGCGCATGCGGCAGCTGCGCTCTTTGTACACGATGGAGTTCGTCCGGAAACAACAGTTGCGGATAAAAAGAAGGCCGCAAAAAACGCGGTTGCAAAAACGACGGCTGTAAAAAAGAAGGCAGCTTCCACGGAGGAAAAAAAGCAGCCGAAGCCGGTATACGTTCCCTCTAAAGAACTGTTTTGCCCGGTGAAGACGGATGACGATGGGGATTTTCGCTCAAATTACCAATATTTTCATTTGGATGTGATCACAAAGGATCTGCTTTTTCGTAAGGATGTGGTGGAGAAAGCAAGGGAGCTTGTTGAAGCAGACGGTGTTTTTCTCCGAAATATCCAGGTTGGATTTGCGACAGCCGGCAGTGATGCTATTGCGGAGGCAGCAGGAGGCGCCGTTTACGGAAAGACGGAGTATTTTGTCGGATGTGAGTTCGGACGGACGCGTGTGTTTTGGATGAACTGCATGGTTCCGGAGTGCCGGAAGAAATACGCTGCTGCCGCAGGGAACGGGGCGAAGAGTCCGTGTCCGCATTGTACCGCCCTTTTGATGCGTGTGTATGACAATATCGGACGCGGGGATTTTATCGTTGATGCATCGAACAGCGAAGGAATACATTTTTTGGATGCCTTTAAGGATAAGATCCGAAAAGATGTGGCGAAGGGATCGGATGCGGTTAAGGATGTGGTAATTGAGCCCCGACTGGAGTACGACGGGTGGGATCTTGAGCTTGGTTTTCGGATCGGTATTGATAAGATGTATGTGGTAAAAGGAATCCGGCAGCTTGTGGATACGATCGAAAATAAAGGGGTGCTCAAGCTCGGGAAAAAGACAGAGATCTCTTTTGTTCTTCATGCGCTTACTGAGGAGTCGGAGCGGTATTTTGCACTGATGCGGGAATATGTGGAGGAGCTGGAATTTGGGTACAAGGATAGTTTTTATTCTCCCGGGGAAAGGAGCACGATTCCGCTGCACGGGCGGATATTAGATACCTGTTATGACATGCTTTTCGGACATACCGTTGCCTTTAAAGGGTATTACGAAAAAGAGAAGCCCATTGCTGTCGGGGAAAGCGATTATCGCCCGAAGCTATCATTGTCGGCAATGGGAAAAAATAAAAAAAGCTTCGAAGGGATCCGCCTGTCCGGTCGTGTGCCGAATATGATCGAGGGGATCGGCCGGTATTATATCTTAACGGATAAAATGCTGGGACACGTATCGGATCGCCTGGCTGATATTCTTCTTCCGTTTGTGAAGTCGGGAGAATATGAAGACTCGAATATCTGCATTGGCAGAAAGCATTTGGGAGAATTTTACAACGATATCCTGCCAAGACTTGGTGAATACTGTGACATAGAAATGCATGACGAGGCGCTGATCGCTCCTTTTGTGCCGCCGGATGCTGAGTTTACCTTTTATTTGGATGCGCCGGAGGGGAATATTACCATGCGGGCGCAGGTAGCGTATGAAGATACGGTGTTCCCTCTTTTGCCCAAAGAGGAAAAGGCGGATGCTTTCAGAGACCACATATCGGAAGCACAGGTGCGCTCTCTTGTGCAGGAGCTTTTTCCGGAGTACGACGAAAAAGCGGGAGAATACTCCGCGCAGGCAGATGCGGATACGGTATATCATATTTTGGAATACGGTGTAGGGGAGCTGATGTCGAACGGCATTGTGGAGGCGACGGATCGCTTTTTGCGGCTTAAGATCAACCGGTCAATGAAGATCAACCTTGGGATTTCTCTGTCGGCAAATCTTCTGACGCTGGATGTATCGTCTGACGAGCTTTCACACGAGGAGCTTCTTGAGCTTTTGTATAGCTACCGTGCAAA
>JAFSYD010000186.1 GCA_017443685.1 Lachnospiraceae bacterium
GGAAAGGTTCAGATCCTCGATCACGTTCATTTTCTGTCCGTAGGTTTTGGTGATATTCTTTAATTCTATGATATTCGGATGCTCTGTCAAAAAAAGTCCTCCTGTTCTCATCTGAAATCCTGTGGCTTGGGACCTGTTATCAGTTGTTTCCGCCATCACAGCTCGCTTCGGATCAGCCTGGTCTGCCGCAAAAACATCGGCAGCTGGCTGAATATGAAAAGCTCCCGTCCCCTGATAAAATCCTGCTGCAATCCGGGCTGATCTGTAAACGGCACAATACAATCATCTACATCCCAGAAAAGGGCCGTATGACCGGATGGGATGGAAATATCCGGTATCCGCTCATGCAAAAATCCACGGCACAGATAAAGGAAGGCGATCGAGCCTGTCTTATCTGCCTGTCCGATGTCGGACGCATCTTCCCCGTCAGCCGACGCGATCAGCGTAACAGTGGTCTTTGTGCCTCCGTATCGATCCGCAAGCTTACGAATATGCCCGGCCAGCTCGTAAAATCCGTTTTTTGCGATGCACACAGACGAATACTGTGCAAAAAAATCCTCGTAATGCTGCCCGGGAAGATCGATCTCAAATATCCGGCCCTCCCGTGCTTTCCCCGTCACTTGATGCAGCGCGTCATCATACGCACCCATCACGGTATCCGCCTTGCGGTACACATCGTTGTACCAGCCAACAAACTGCACCTCATATACGGAAGATAAGAACTGCATCGCCATATCCACGAGCCGCTCATCCGGCGTATATTTTATAAAGAAGGTGATCCAATTCCGCCATGCGTAGTAAGTCGGAAAGGTGTTAACATCTTCCTTTTTCGCTCCCATCGCGTGATACGCTTTTGACGCACCGACGCTTGCCACCTTCATCCCTGCCCTGTTGCACCGCAGGCACCACTCCGTATCGTCCCAATACAGAAAGTTCTCCTCCGGCAGAAAACCGATCCGGTCCACCGTCTCACGCCGTACAAGAAGCGAACAAGCCGGAACACTGTCCACATAGACATACTCCGGCATCGACCCGTCTTCCAGGCGATTCAAATCATCCACTTCGGTACAGAAATGCTCAAAATCAATCCGCTGGCCGTAATTCTGTACATACTCCGGCTCTTCCAGATGATAGACCTTCGATGCCGCCATACCGCACTCCCCATGCTCTTCGAGGAAGTGTAAAAGCTCTCCCACGGCATCCTTATCCAGCATAGCGTCATTGTCCACGCACATCAGATACGGGTGTCCTTTGCCGTGTGCCCACCTAAGGCCGGTGTTAAAGCCCCCCGAACCACCGAGATTTTCCGAATTCCGAAGGAGGGTAAGCTTCCCGTCATACGCGGTGCGGATCGCGTCCGCCGAACCGTCCGTCGATGCGTTGTCAACAACATAAAGCGCATAATCCGTATACGTCTGCGCAAGGATATGCTCGATGCACTCCAATGCCATATCTTTTTTATTGTAATTACAGATAACGATCCCTATCCGTTTTGTCATTGCGACAGTTCCTTACCCTACCACGTCGAGCATATTATACATACCGGCATCCTTGCCGTGCAAAAACTTCGCC
>JAFSYD010000187.1 GCA_017443685.1 Lachnospiraceae bacterium
CTGCAGGGGATACGAAGTCATCGAAAAGGGACAGGCTGGAGTTGTGGTTCGCCTGTTTTTGATCGATGGAAAAAATAATGTGAGGAGGAGTAACATGAGAATCGCACTTGCAGGCAATCCCAATAGCGGCAAAACTACCATGTATAATGTGCTGACGGGAAGAAATGAAAAGATCGGCAACTGGGCGGGCGTCACAGTGGATCGCAAGGAGAGTCCGATCAAGGCAAAGTACAATGACAGCGGTAAGGAGCTGATCGCAGTGGATCTGCCCGGAGCTTATTCGATGTCGCCGTTCACATCCGAGGAGAGCATCACTTCCGGCTACGTGAAGAATGAGCATCCCGACGCAATCATCAACATTGTGGACGCGACGAACTTAAGCAGAAGTCTCTTTTTTACCACACAGCTTCTGGAGCTTGGCGTTCCCGTCGTGGTAGCGCTCAATAAGAGTGACCTCAACGACAAAAAGGGCAATTCCGTTGACGCGAAGAAGCTTTCCGACAAGCTGGGATGTCCGGTGATCTGTACGGTGTCCACATCGGATAAAGGGATTAAGGATGTGGTAAAGGAAGCCGCCGGGCTGGAAGGAAAGGGACAGACTGCGCCGTTCCATCAGGGCAGTGTTGACGTTCACAACAAAGAGGCGGTGGAAGCGGCGGACCGGAAACGGTTTGATTTTGTAAACGCTATCGTAAAAGAAACGGAAAACAGGAATGTCCTTACAAAGGATAAAAATATGGGCGATGCGATCGACAAGATCGTTACGAACCCGGTTTTGGGGCTTGTTATTTTCGCGGCCATAATGTTTTTGGTCTTCTACATCAGCCAGACGACAGTCGGTACCTGGCTTGCCGATATCTTAGTCGGATGGATCGAAGCGTTCCAGGAATGGGCCGGGGAGGCGCTCGGCGATGCGAATCCGCTCCTTTATGCGCTGCTGATCGACGGCATTATCGGCGGTGTGGGCGCTGTTGTCGGATTCCTGCCGCTGGTTATGGTAATGTATTTTCTCATCGCGCTGTTGGAGGATTGCGGTTATATGTCGCGTGCGACGGTTGTGCTGGATCCGATCTTCAAGAAGGTGGGTCTTTCCGGTAAGTCCGTTATTCCGATGATCATCGGAACGGGCTGCGGCATCCCGGCGATCATGTCGTGCCGGACCATACGGAATGAGAGGGAGCGCAGGAGTACGGCGATGCTGGCAACCTTTATGCCATGCGGTGCAAAGCTTCCGGTGATCGCACTTTTTGCGGGAGCGTTTTTCCCGGAATCCAGGTGGGTCGGTTTTGCCTGCTATGTCGTCGGAATTATGCTGATCCTTTTAGGCGCGCTTTTGATCAAAGCCATCACGGGAATGAAATACCGGAAGAGCTTCTTCATTATTGAGCTGCCGGAATACAAGGTGCCGAGCGTTGTGTTCGCGTTAAAGAGCATGTTAGAGCGCGGCAAGGCATACATTGTAAAAGCCGGGACGGTTATCCTGGTGTGCAACACGGTCGTTCAGATCATGCAGTCCTTCAACTGGAAGTTCGGGGTGGTTGAGGAAGGCATGGAGGGAACATCGATCCTTGCAGGCATTGCGGGACCGTTCTCGTGGCTGCTGGTCCCTGTGGTTGGGATCGCGTCCTGGCAGCTGGCGGCTGCGGCGATCACGGGATTTATCGCAAAGGAAAATGTCGTTGGCACGATCGCGACCGTTTACGCGATCACGAACTTTATTGACACGGAAGAGCTGGAGCTGATCGGCGAAGGAAACGCGGTTGCAGCGGCAATGGGGATCACTAAGGTCGCGGCTTTGGCGTATCTGATGTTCAATCTCTATACACCGCCGTGCTTTGCGGCACTCGGCGCGATGAACTCCGAGATGAGATCCGCAAAATGGCTGTGGGGCGCGATCGGCCTGCAGCTTGCCACCGGATTTACGGTAGGATTTTTGGTATACCAGATCGGGACGTTTGCTACAACGGGAATGGTTGGGGCAGGTTTTGCCGGCGGGCTTATCGCCATCGCCTGCTTTGCGGCCGTGATCGTTACCATCATCAATAAGAACCAAAAGGCGATGGAGCTCGAATATCAGCTGAGCTAAGGAGTGAAAGGTATGCTTTCAAACATTCTGATCCTGTTGATCGTAGCTGTGCTGCTTTTTGCAGCATGCAGGTACATTTACAAAGAAAAGAAAAAGGGCCGCCGCTGCATCGGCTGCCCTATGTCAGGAAGCTGTCCGAAAAAGTGTATCGGAAAGGAAGAAGCCGTCCGTTGAGCAAACGGGCGGCTTTGCTTTTTTTGTGTACAAATGCCTCTGCGAAACGTATACTGTTTAGTAGATGTGAAGCTACGAAGTAAAGATCGGAGGGATTATGCGGCAGATTCTCATTACAAACGACGACGGAATTGATGCGGACGGGCTGCGCCGGCTTGCTGAAGCGGCGAAGGAATTCGGCGAGGTGTGGGTGGTGGCACCGGACGGACAGAGGAGTGCGGCGTCCCACAGCATAACCTTGCATGCGCCGATCGATGTGTATCCGGTCCGGTATCCGGTGGAGGGCGTACACGCATACAAATGCACGGGAACGCCCGGGGACTGTGTGCGGACAGGCTCGCTTGGCATTATGTCAAAACGGCCGGATGTGGTACTGTCCGGGATCAACAAAGGCTATAACGTGGCGTCGGATATCCAGTACTCCGCGACGGCGGGAGCGGCGTTTGAAGGCGCGTTCCAGGGGTATTTATCCATTGCGCTGTCGGAAGGCTTCGGTGAATGCCACGAGGTTACGGATGCGTATCTTACAGAGATTTTGACAATGCTGCTGGACCGGCCGTTTGCTGCCGGGACGATATGGAATGTGAATTTCCCCGACTGTGCGCTGGAAGAATGCCGGGGAGTGCTTCGTGACAGAACCGTTTCCAAAGGGATGTTCTATAAGGATACCTATGACGTGATCGCAAAACTGCCCGATGACGGAGTCCGTCTGATGGTGCACGGCACGTACAGTGAAGATGCCGAGGAAGGGACGGATTTCCGGGCGATCGTGGATCGCTTCGTTTCGATCGGGCAGGTGAAAAATATCGGTTATAATAACGGCGCTCTCCTATATTACCGCAAGTAATATTTGACTTTCTCTGTCCGTCCGGATGCCAGTGCTGTCAGCCACTACTCTGCATAGTGTTTTTCTACAAAATCAATAGATTTCAGAAAAACATCTATCACTTCGTTCGCGGGACAG
>JAFSYD010000188.1 GCA_017443685.1 Lachnospiraceae bacterium
ATGCAGGCATCCGCAAAGGCCTCTTCCATGTAGGTCATGACCTTCTCATCCTTCGTGTTCTCCTGGAAATCCTTCGTCTGCATAACGGAAAGATTTAAATACCACTCATTTACCTCTTCTTTGGACATCCCCATGGTGTCGGCTATATAAATGATCTTTTCCCCCATTCGTGCGATATTATCGGCTACGCCAAAGCCGCCAAGCCCCTTGTAGCGTCCCTGATACCCCTCGGGCTTTTCAAATTTGGCATCAAAGGAATCCGATATCTGCCCGTACTTATTCGCCGCGAAATAGGATTCCCTGAGCTCTCTCTTTTTCTTAAAATAGTCGGGATCCTTTTCCATTCGATACGCCGCCATATTTACTTTCTTGAGCATTTCCGCACCAAAGCAGAGCGCGGCTGCACTTGGAGAGAGCACCTCATTCGGCTTCATCGCAAAGGTCATGCGCCTTCTTTCCCTGTGGGAATTGGAGGAGAGATTCTTAATTTCAAGGGCGCGGATCTTCTCCTGCGTCTCAAGGATCTGCTTTTCATCCGGCTCCTCTTCAGACTTTGCCCGTTCTAAAAGCGTATCCGACAGCGCGATCATCTCCTTTAAGTGAAGCGTGGAAGCCGTATCGGATGCAGCGGCTTGTGTACTGATCGTCCTGCTTTCGATGTATTCCGGATCGGAAAGGATCATCTTCCGGATCCGGTAATAATCGCTGATGGCCATAAGCTTTGCGGTATGCGCCTGCAGATGCTCGTAAGCCTTCGGATCGCTTTCCTTCAGCTTGTCGGTATACCCGGCATTCTGCCAGAGAAGATCCCGGTAGCCCTGCACCTGGCGGCTTAAGCGTTCGAAGCGGCCGGCGTTCTTTACGATCTCGCTGTCTGAAAGGTCGCCGAAAGAAGCCGGATCGCAGGATAATATCTGGTTTGTCAGCGTATCTAAGACCTCTTTCCTGCCTTCGGAGGCTTCGCCGCTTCCGTATTTCCTCAAAAGCTCGGTAAATGACTCCGTAATCTCCTTTGCCACAGCTTTGGCATCCGGCTGCTCCTCTTTATGCCGCTCCTTTACCTCATTTTCAATGACTTCCCGGAACGCAGAGAGGGATTGTACCGCTTCAAAGCCGCACTGCGCCTTCACAGCGATGGGGCATTGCATACGAAGGAGCGCGTTATCATCGGATGTCTTATCCGCCGCCTCTCTTAGCACAGCAGCATTGGCCTTAAGCTGCGTAAGCTCTTCTTTGGTCCGCTCCTTCAAAAGCTTCGGCTTCTTTTTCAGTTTCTTTATAGCATTCTTAATCTGCTGGCCCAGCACCTCTTCCTGCATCTTTACGCCGTCACGCTGAGATTGTTTTATTTTCACCGGCACGATACGGGACGAATAGGTTTCACCGCGCTCCTTATATCCGCTTAAGGGATAGTGCATGCTGCAGAAGCCGACCGTTTCCTGTGCATCCAATCGGTCGTACATCCACCGGAACGCTTCCGGCTGTTCCTGCTTGAATTCTTCATAAGCCGCATGAACCGCCGGAACCTCAGATATCTTGATATTGCTGAAAAACAGGGCATCTGCGCCGTCAAGCATTTTCTCGGGGTGCTTGCGCACGTACTCCGAGCTTGTCATTTCCTCGGTAAGCTCCGTCAGCCGCTCATAGAGCTCATACAAATACTTTTTGATCTCTTCCTTTAATACCTCGTCATTCTTATTCGCCAGAGCGTCTAAGATACGGCGGTTGTTTAAGTATGTTTCGCGGTCTTTCTTCGTTGCGAACTCTCCGCCGGGGGTATAATGTACCCGCCGCAGCACAGCCCCTAAAATGTCGCGCTGAAGCATTCCCATGGTGGATGCTTTCAGCTCATCCTTATATTTGGCAAGAATATTCTTCCCATCGCCATCCGTAAGAGACAGCCTCTCGCTGTTTTTCCGCTCAATGTCCGTATAGATAACCTCTCCCCATGCTTCGTCAAAATCGGGATTATCCCTCTTTGCCCTTGCAATAAAGACGGCAATCTTCCGGTCGCGCTCCTCCTTCGTCTCCGTCTCCTTCGGCGGGATAAAGGCCTCTTCCCTTCTCTTCTTGAACGCCTCGCGAGCCTGGGCTGCCACTGCGTTTGCCTGAGGAAGCGCTTCTCTGCCCGCCTCCTTGTGCTCTTCGAAATACCTGGTCTTGGCCTGCTGCTCTACCGTACCCTCCATCTTCGAATCAATCTCATTCGTTGTTTCAAGGATCAGCCGCATATTCGCGGTAATCTCCCTCTCTAAGCTGGAGACCTGCTCCATGGTAAGATCCTTATTCGTATCTAAAACCTGATGCAGCTTTTCGTTGCGGATGCCTAAGTTTTTTTTCATCTGGATCCGGAATAATATGTCTTCGTTCTTAGTACCGATCTCCTGTTCAATACTCTTCCAAAATTCCGTCTGCTGCCTTGCACTTATCTCGGACTGACAATCCGCCGGAAGCACCACATCCTTTATCAGCTCGTCATTTAAAAGCACTCCGGATTTCTCCATTTCCGCGGACAGGTCGGTCTTCTCCTCCAGAAAGGCCTTATACTTGCCCCCCTGTTTACTAAACCTCTCTATCGCCTGTATGGCGTGCAAGCCCGGCGTTTCTTTCAGGATCACGGTGTTTTTGGGCATGCCTTCTATGGGTTCCGTCACATAATAGGTAATGCCCTTCTTGATCGGTACCCCCGGTTTGTATTCCATAAGCCGCGGCGGCGTATCCACCTTTCCCGCAAGAAAATCCGAGAACTGTTTTACGATGGCGGTGTATGTCTTCTCTTCCTTCTGGACCTGCGCAATGCGATGATCAAACATCCGCATGCTGCGCATCCCAGTGCCAAGCGAGGTCGAGACCAGAGTCGCAAGAACACCGAGCTTTGCGATACAGTCGGTAAAAAATTCCATCTTCTTCTGCACATTTTCAGGCAATGTCTTTAAATATTCCGCGTTAATCTTATCGCTGACAAATACATTGTCATAAAGCGTGAGCGCGGTCTGCAGCTCCGACCATTCATGCATGTGCGTAAGTGCATAGGTAGGTAACAGCATCTCCGGCGTGATCTTCATGTCCAGATATTTCTGGATCAGCGGATTCAAGACCTTCGCCCGTTCTGCGGGAATCGTGCTTTGTATCTCCTTTATTTTCTCTTTCTGCTGGGAGAGTAACTCTTCCGCTTCCTCATCCGCGGCGCTGCCGTCCGCATGGACACTCGCCGTCCACATCATGGACAGGGTCGGCGAGGTTCTTGTGGCCTGGTTGTTGGTCTTTTCGGCAGCTTTGACCCACCCTAAGCGGTCAGCCGCCTTCTTACGCACGGTAGTGTATTTCTCGCAGATGTTATAGATGTACGCATACTCAGTGGTGGCATAGTCCCTGTCCGTGCCGGACGGAAGCTTCTCGGCCTCCTTTTTCATCCATTTGGCAAGGTGGGCGGGATAGCCCTTTTTATCCCCGATCTCCTTCTCCCAGGTCTCCGTGATACGGTACATATAGACGGGGTCATCCGTGGCAAATTTGCTCATCCCGGAAATCAATGCGTCCATCCACCCGGCACGTTCCTTTCCTTTCTTCAAGAAGCGGTTGCCGGAGCGCTTATCACGGTAGAGAATGGCCGCGTTCAGAAGCTCCGACATCGACGCAATGGCGGTCTTGCCCTGCTTCGCATCATTTAAGTCAAGCGCGAGCACCTTTGCCGCCGCCGCCTTTACATCCGCGTAATACTTCGAAGCCGACCGCTTGTCATTGATAATGGACTGCAGGGTCTCCTTCAGTGCTTCGGGCAGGTTATGGTCGACCGGTTCCTTTTCCTTTTGCTCCGCTTGTTTGGCCTGTGCATCCTGCTGTTGCCCGGCCTGCTGTTCCTGTTTTTGCTCCTGCTGTTCTTCCTTTTGCTCCTTCTGCTCCTGCTGTTCTTCTTTTTGCTCCTTCTGTTCCTGCTGCTCTTCTTTTTGCTCCTTCTGTTCCTTCTGCTCCTTTTGCTCCTTCTGCCCGGCGCCTTCCTCCAGCTGATTCAGATCCAGCCTGTTTTCCGCGTTCTTCATATCGATGACGTTGATCGGCATCACGTTCTTCTTCTCTTCCATAAGAAGCGTATTCTCCGGCGCCGCGATGGCTTTCGGATCCGGCGCCACGGCATTTCTGGACTTTTCCATCATGGAAATGTCGAGAATATGGTACTCCGTTTTGGAGCGAAGGATCTCCGCTGCGACGTTTGCTTCCCTCTCCTGCGCTTCCCTGTTCATCCGATCTTCGATCTCCGGGACATTGCATTCAAAATAAAGGTCGTCGGCCTCGTCCGTGACGATCTCTTCGCCCTGCGGCTCCTGCAGCTGAAGCTTGCGCTCCTCCCTGACCGAGATCCTTTCGGCCTCTTTCAGCTCCTGCTTCTGCTTTTCCTTTTGTAAATTCAAAATATCGTCCATTTGAACTTCCCCCTGTGGTACATTGTATCCTATAAGTAACTATTCACATCAAACTGCGCATCAGCGGTCCGCGAGCGTAACCATGATCCTGTGCGGCTCTATGATAAAACATGCGCAACAAAGGAGCCGACCTTTTCCGCCTTATTGCCTGTAAGCTCCTTTAAGAGCATCTCCTCCTCCGGATCAGACAGCGTGATGCCGATCTCCGTGCCGGGCGAATACTTTTTGGCCGCCTCCGTAACGGAATGGTACAAAAGGCTGTCGAGAATAGCAGTCTCATCCTGCTCGGCCGTCATCGCCCTGTCTACGTACAGCGTACCGTCATGGCAGCTGCAGAGCAGCGCTCCCTTTAAGCCGGCATCCTTATCATAGGCAAGAAAGCTGATGTCGGTGTCGTAGTAATTCGTCACATTGACGACCGTCGCTTGTTCATAAGCGAACTTCACAAGCTCCCTCCACTGCCTTGCCCCGATGCCTTTGACCGGCGAGCAGGAGATGTCATCATGCGAGCGTCCCGCTGTAATCTCCGAAAGGCGGAACGCGTACACCGGCAGCGCATCCTGCGTCCGCTTGAATTTCATTGCTTCAAGGAACGGAGTGACCTCCTCCGTCTCCCCTTCCGCTTCCAGATGGGTACAGAGCACAGTCCGGGCTCCGGCGTCTACGGCAATATCCATAAGCGCATTCACAAGAACTGTCCCAACGCCCTCCCTGCGCCAGTCCTCGTCGACGTATATCCCGCGGATGGCGATCGAATAGCCCGTCTGCTCATTGTTCACGGACTCAGCTGACAGTATGCCGCAGGCTGTATCCGTTTCCTCGTCATATGCGCCGAGCATAATGTCGCAGACCGCAAGGCTCAGCGTCTCAACGGCCGTCAGAAAGGAATGCCGGTTGTCCTTTGTGATCCTTGTTACCTTAATCATTTTATCATCCTCCTTTTTATGTTGCCGCCATCTTGAGGGTCAGAATATGCTCATCGGGCAGACCATCCCCCCTCATTATAGCGGAGATTCAAGGCTTTTACAAGTGTAACATATGCCTCCTTTTCCGCCGGCGGCGTATCCTTACCAAAAAGCTTTTCACGGATCAGCCGGGCGAACTTCGAGCAGACGTATTCCGCTGCGGCTTTCATGTTGGAGAACCCCGCGGCGCCCGCGGCTCTTGCCCGTAATGCAGCCTTAATCCGCTCTTTCGGATCATGTGCTCCTTCAGCGTCTTTACCTTCTGCAAATCATCCATCAGTTATTTTCTCCCCTTCTTCCAAAAAATATTTCAGCTCCCGAACTGCCGGGCAGTAATTTCTTCGTAAGCGCCCTCGCAGCGTCGCTTGTCCTTGCAATGTGCACCTTCGTCCCGGGCGGATACAGCGTAAGCGCAGTCTGGATGGAATACGAGATCATATATCCCAGATTCCTTTTATATTCCGGACCGTAGGCAAAGAGCAGCGCGGGAAGCAGCGTCCCCGACGGAGTCCTGCGGACCAGAAACAGCCCGCAGATCCGGTCTCCTGACCTTACGCAGGCGGATATCCCGTTGTCGAACCAGTCCTTGGGAAGAGAGGCAATATCCTCCATGGCCGGCTTATGTCCTTTGAAGAGGATGTCCTTTACCGCCTTGTGAAACTCCAGAACGGAAAGCTCTTCGATGCTGCTCACATAAGGCGGGATTTTGCGCTTCCTGCCAACCGCCGTCTCGTGTAAATCCGCAAGTGTCACGCTGATGGTATCGCTTTCCTTTTTCTCTGACGAAAACCCGGCACGGACCAGAGCCGCCGCATCCCCCTCGCGGGGTATCTCATAGATGCTTTCAACGATCTCATCCTCCGGAACGGAAGTGTGGCTGTAGTAATCCACGAGGAAGTCCGCCGTCTCATCGCTCGCGGATTGCAGGAAACAGATCCTGCCTACCGTGTCCTCCTCGCTTTCCGAGTGCAGAAGCTCAAACACGCAGGCGCCTGCCGCCTCGTCCTCCCCTTCCATGACACCGAACCCGCCAAAATAAATCCGCTTTATGTCTTCCGCAAGATCCTCTCCCAGCAGCGGAAGGAAATCCTTTACATTTTCATCCGAAATCTCTATTATCCGCATCACAGAACACGCTCCATAAATTCTCCCGCCGTCTCGTCCTTCTTTCTTAAGGCGGCCGATGCCGTAACTCTGTATTCCTCCTGTACGTCCCCCATCACCATCGCAAGCAATGCGCGGCTTGTTACCTTTGTCAGCACCACAACCTTGCGGCCGCCGCGCAAAATGGGCTCGCAGTCCTCGGGAAGCTGGCTTCGCAAAATCCCGGCAAACTCCGTCATATCCTCCGCAGACTCTATCGTAAACGTCATTGCGCTGTGGGGCGCATACGGCTTCTTCGCCGCCAGCTTCGCCAAAAATCCGACAAAGTCATCATTATAGAACCCCGTCCCGGCGTCCATGTAGCGCTCTTCACCGATGATGGACAGAAAGAGAAAAAATACACCCAAAGCAGTCCCCAGCGTGCCTATCCCCAAGCCGAAAATATCCTAAAAACAGCCAGCTTACCGCCACCGGGAGGAAATACGCCCATGGGTTGAAAAACCGCAGATAACCGTTCTGCTTCTTGAAGGTGCCAAGCAGCCACAGGCTGATGAAAAAGTAGAACACGCGCACGGCAAACGCTGCAGCAAGCGCAGCAGGGAATGTCTTGAGATGTGTGCGAAAAAGGACTACGGCTTCATTCTCCCGGATCATCGGATGCCGGAGCCGGACGGCGTCGATACCTTCGTGAAGCTGAAGGAGCTATTCAAAGAAAAGGGGCGATCCACCGGTTCTTCGCGGAGACGCTGTTCAGAAACTCTCTGTAAGGAACGTGTTCCGGCGACCATAACAGAACGCCCGGCAGATCGTATCGGCACGCCCTGCCGGCAGCCGACAATTCCTATCCCAGCACTTCCCCCACTACGCGAAGCAGCGCCGTCTTGCCCTCGGATTTCGGAACGACACCGGCGACATGACCGCTTTGCATTACGTCATCCGTGACGCCGTCATCCTTGCCCGTGCGGAACAATACGGGGATACTATCTCCCCCGTCCACTTCGCGGATCGCCGCAAGCGTTGCCGGACCATCCATTTCCGGCATCAGATAATCGAGCACGATCAGGTCCGGCTTCGTCCCCGCAAGAAAAGCAACCGCTTCCTTTCCCGAGGCTGCCGTCGCCGTCTCATAGCCCGCCTTTTTCATCCACCGCTCCGCCATCCGCAGCATATCCGTATCATCATCCACCATCAGAATCAGACTCATCTCTTTTCCTCCTATATTACTGCAAGTAATATTTGACTTACTCTGACCGGTCGGACCCAGTACTGTTACCCGATCACTTCGTTCTCGGACAGTACCAGGCTCCTCATATCGCCGTATGTCAACATCCTGCTTAAAGAAACCGCCCGCGCTCTACGCGCCCATCTTTTCATATGCGTCAAGTATTTCCTGCAGCATCCCTTTCATTTCGCGGTATTCACCAAGCAGCGCCGGCGTATCCCGCCGGATCACATCCCAGTCTTCGTTCTTTCCCGCCTCTTCCAGCGCCCTCGCCTTTTCGGAAAACGCGACCGCGCCGATCGCCCCCGAGGTACTTTTCAGCGAATGGACATTTATGGTAAACGCCTCGGCATCGCCATCCGCGAGATTCTCTTCCAGCTGCTTTGCCTTTGCAAAAACGGAGTCCGCAAACGTCTCGATCGCATACATATAATCATCCGCGTCCCCGCAGTAGTTAAGTCCCTTTTCGACATCAAGCGCAGCGCAGTGAAAGATGATCTCCGGCAATTTGGTAAGCTCGTCGTCTTCCGCTTCCGGCTCTTCCTCCGTGACGATCACGGCATCCTGCGGCAGGTATTTTAACATCATCCGCTCCATCTCACCGATGTCCACCGGCTTGGAGAGATAATCGGTAAACCCTGCTCCGATCATCTTTTCCCGGTCACCCGCGATCGCGCTTGCCGTTAAGGAGATGATCGGCGTGCGCCGATAAGCCTCGGGATAACGTTCGCGCAATTCGTTTAACGTTTCGATACCGTTCATCATCGGCATCCGGTAGTCTAAAAACACCAGATCGTAAGTATTCTGCCCGAACTTCTCGATGCATTCCATCCCGCTTTGCGCCATATCGATCTGCATCTTCGTCCGCTTAAGAAGCCCGGCGATAACCTGAAGATTCATCGGCGTATCATCCACCACCAGAATCTTCATATCCGGCGCGGTAAAAAGCGCCTGCCTGCGTAGGCTTCTTGCGCTTTCCGTCTGCAGCTTATCCATGTCAAGCGTGCCGACCGGCGTATCGTCCGCAATCTTCTGGACGAGGGAAAAGTAAAACGTCGAGCCTTTTCCGTACTCGCTTTTGACCTTAAGCTCACTGTCCATCATATGCAAAAGCTGCCGCGTGATCGCAAGCCCCAGCCCCGTGCCCTCGATGTTCTTCGTCTTTTTGACATCCAGACGGTCAAAGGGCTCGAAGAGCTTGTCCATTTCCTCCGCACGGATGCCGATGCCCGTATCCGTTACCGAGACAGCGATGCGAACCGCCCCGTCTGCCTTTTCCTCAAGGGACATCTGAAAGGTCACGCTGCCTTTTTCCGTGTATTTTGCCGCGTTGGTGAGCATATTCGTGATGATCTGCTTGACGCGCAGCACGTCGCCGACAAGTCTGGAAGGAAGCGCGGGATCGACCGATACGAAAAGCTGCAGACCCTTATCCTCTGCCCGAAAACGCACGAGGTTATACAGATCCCCGACGAGAGACTTAAGCGCATACCCGTCACAGTCGAGTTCGAGCTTGCCCGTTTCGATCTTGGAAAAATCCAGGATATCGCTGATGATCCCAAGCAGGCTCGCACCCGCTTTGCTGATGTTCTCCGCGTACGCTAACACCGTCTCATCCTCCGTCTCCTGCCGGATCATCTCGTTCATACCCAAAATGGCAGTGATCGGCGTACGGATCTCATGACTCATATTGGAAAGGAACGCGCTCTTGGCAAGGTTCGCCTGCTCTGCCGCTTCAAGGGCCAGCTGAAGCTCTTCGGTGCGTGCCTTCTCCTCAGCGGCAAGCCGCGTTTCCGTGATGTCCCCGATGAACACGCAATAGACATCCCCGTAACCGGGCAGATGTGCAAAATGTCCGTAATCATCCACCCAGCGGATCTGTCCGTCCTTCCGGATAATGCGGTATACCACGTAATCCATATTATGGTCATTATCGGATCTGGCGATCTGGTCGTCGATGGAGCTCTGGATCTTGTCATAATCATCGGGATGCACCATCCCGCGGAACGAATTGCCGACCAGCTCGCGGAACTGCCCGACATCCTCACATCCGAAAATATCGCAGACGGAACGGTTCACGTACAGAAGCTCCGTACTCTCATCCGCACGATATGTGAAAAATCCACCCGGCATCTGCTCCGCGAGCCACTCGATTGCGGACATTTTCCCGTCTGCCGGGATGATGGACATCAGTTCATCGGCAAAAAAATTGTTTTTCTCCATACTTTGCTTCCCCTGTCCGGTATTCTTATTACATTATCCTATCACAAAAATCCTTTGCATACAAATGAAAAATACACACTCCCCCCTTTCCCAATGTCTGAACTCTTGGTATAATGAAATATGTCTGTAACGACATGGGATCCGCGGAAGATCAGTTACGCATTTTTTTGCCGAAGACAATCCGGAATGTACAAATGATTTTGTCCGCGGTTCCTTAAGGAGGAAGGCTATGGAAAAAGTAAAACAGCAAAAAGGC
>JAFSYD010000189.1 GCA_017443685.1 Lachnospiraceae bacterium
CATCCGGTATACTTTCTCATCGATGACTTTCCTGTCCGTCTCACCATGGATCACAAGTCCTTCCGCAATGATCTCATACACGGTCATCCGCGGATCTAAGGACGCCACCGGATCCTGATAGATCATCTGGATCATCTTCGTTAAAGCTTTGGCTTCCTTCCCCTTCAACCCGGAAATCTTCTCGCCCCGATAGCGCACCTCACCCGAAGTGATATCATAGAGCCCTATGATCGACCGTCCCGTCGTGGTCTTGCCGCAGCCGGACTCTCCGACGAGTCCGAAGACCTCGCCCTCATGGATCGAAAAGCTTACATCGTCCACCGCCTTTGTGACCTCTTTGCCCTTCTTAAAATACTGGCAGAGATGACTCACCTCCAAAAGCGGCGTATTCGTCTCATCCATCATATTACCCGCATCCCTTCATATTTTCTGTGCGTCCTCGCTCCTGCGAACACGCCTTCGCCGCTTACGCACATCGTCGCTCTTACCGTCCCATCCCATTCTGCTCGCGCTCCTTCATTCTTTTGATCCTTGCGGTCAAAACCTCGGGCGGCTCTACCTTCGGCGCGTCCGGATGCAAAAGCCAGGTTGCCGCATAATGGGTGTCCGAAATGCAAAATGCCGGCGGCTCCTCTTCCAGGTCGATCTGCATGGCATAGGGACTCCTCGCCGCAAACGCATCGCCCTTCGGCGGCCGGATCAGATTCGGCGGCGTGCCCGGAATATAAGCAAGCTCCTCCTCGGTATCCAAGTCCGGCATCGAAGACAGCAACGCCCACGTATACGGATGTGCCGCCTCGTAGAAGATTTCCCCGGCGGTGCCCCACTCCACAAACTTGCCCGCGTACATCACCGCAACACGGTCAGCGATGTTTGCCACCACGCCCAGGTCATGCGTGATGAAAATAACGGACAGCTGCCGCTCCTCTTTTATGCGGTTGATCAGCTCAAGGATCTGCGCCTGGATCGTCACATCCAGCGCCGTGGTCGGCTCGTCGCAGATCAATATGTCCGGATCCGCCGCAAGCGCGATAGCGATCACGATCCTCTGGCGCATCCCTCCCGAAAACTCGAACGGATACTGCTTAAACCGCCGCTCCGGCTCCGGAATCCCGACATCTCCCATGATCTTGATCGCCTTGGCCCTCGCCTCGGCCCCGGACATCTTTTCTTTTAACAGCATCGCCTCGGTAAGCTGCGGCCCGATGCGCATGATCGGATTTAAGCTCGACATCGGATCCTGAAAGATCATCGATATCTTGCTGCCCCGTATCCCGTGAAAATCCTTTTCCTTATATGAAAGCAGATTCTTCCCTTCATACAGGATCTCGCCCGACTCCACGACCGCGTTCCCGGGCAGGATGCCTAAGATCGCCTTTGTGGTGACGGATTTACCGGAACCGGATTCCCCGACAATGGCAAGTGTTTCGCCCTTTTGCAGGTCAAAATCAATGCCGCGCACCGCCTGTACCATACCGTCCGCCGTGCGGAAGGATATTTTTAAATCCCTGACTGTAAGTTCGTTTGCCATTAGTTCTCCGTTCCTCTCGTTGCCGGGTTAAACGCATCCCGTAAGCCATTGCCGAACAGGTTGAAGCTGATCATTAAAAGTCCTAAGAATATGCTCGGCCAAAGAATCGTATGCGGTGCCGTGGTCGCCGATGCATTCCCCTGGGATAACAGGGTACCCAGCGTCGTCCCGGCAAAGCTGCTTAAATCCACGATGCCGAGATACGACAGCGCCGTCTCCGAGCTGATGACCGCCGGAATGACCAGTGCACAGCTTGTGATCAGAGTGCCCGCCGCGTTGGGCAGGATGTGCTTGAACATCAGCCGTTTGTCGGATGCCCCGAGTGTCCGTGCCGCGAGTACAAATTCATAGCCTTTAAATCGGTAAAACTGCTTCCTTGTCAAAGCCGCGACGCCGATCCAGCCCGTTAAGACAAAGGCAAAGATAAAGGAAGGCACGACACCAACCTTCTGTGCCAGATGCTGCTGGAACAGGGTTGCAACAATGATAAACGGCACCCCTGATAAAATATCGCAGATGCGGTCTAAGGCCATATCCACCGCACCGCCGTAATACCCCTGTACGGAACCGTAGAAAATGCCGATCGTCATATTGATAAGCGCGACCACTGCCGCAAAGATCAGGGAAAACCTTGCTCCCATCCCGATCGCGCAGAACATATCCATCCCAAGCAGGCTGGTGCCGAACAGATAGAACGGCTCATGTCCGTTTTGGTAACGGTAATAATTATAGTAATTGACCCTGCACTGGACAGCGCCCGACTTTTTCACGGAATAAATATAGCTTCCGTCATCCCCTTCGATCCGGAGGGAATCGTAAGGCGCACCCTCATCCTCCTTTTGGGTGGCGTAAACAGGGATGAAATCGCCGTCCTCATCCACCTCGGCAACTCCCTTCTCATTCACCTTGTACCAAAGGTTCGGATTGTTGCGGATGTCCCGGATATCACGCGGATGCACGTATGGGTAGATCACCTGGATCCCCGTCTCGTTCTGCCACGCCTGGATCTTATCGAACTCATTGTAGGATAACACCTTATATACATTACCGAGGGCATAGTACGCATTGACACGGATGTCATAGGTGTAGCGGACGATATCCTCGCCGCGTCGCTTTGCCGGCGTCTCGTATGTCTTTATCACGTCGATCACCGGATCCATATCCGTCTCTTCGGCAATGCCCTCCCAGTAAAGCATGGATGCGTCATTTTGCGAATCGTACACCCGTGCACCGCCTAAAAAGGTCATCCCCCGCTCCGCGAAAAAGGGAACAAACGCCGGAAAACTGGTATAGATCTTGTCCTGATCCTTCAGCGAATACGGCGATATCACCGGCGCAAAAAACGCAAACGCCACCAAAAACACAAGGATCCAAAAGGCCACGACCGATGAACGGTTCTCCTTGAACCGGATCAGCGCATCGCCGAAATACCCGCGGGCCAAGGTCTTGGGTGCCTCATCCAAAAATATGTCCTTATCCGAAACAAAGGCAAATTTCTCCTTCGGAATCTTCGGAAATTCTGTCTTACTATTCATTTTACCGCCCCCATCCGGATCCGCGGATCCAAAAAGCCGTAGCTGATATCCACGACAACCGCCGCCGATAAGCCGATCGCCGTGTAGAACGCCGTGGACAACATAAACAGGTTATAATCCGGTCCGTTGATCGCATTCAGCGTCAGCGAACCGACGCCCGGAATCGCAAAAATCTTTTCGATGATAAGCGAACCGGCTAATATCCCTAAGAACTCCCCGAAAATCTGCGGAACCACGACAACAAAACAGTTGCGCAGCGCGTGGCGAAGAGTCGCCTGGGGAAGCGTTAAGCCTTTGACCCGGGCAAGCAGCATATAATCGCTCGTTAAGACCTCGGTAAGCTCCGCGCGCGTCGTTCTCGTAAAGCCCGCGATCACGCCGAAGGATAACGCCAGCACCGCCGGGACCATGCTTCGTATCATCGCCGGCGAAAACCAGTTCTCTCCCGCTTCCATAACAAAGGGGAAAAGCTGCAGCTTATAGCAGAATACATACTGGATCAAAAACGCGTACACAAAACTCGGCACCGAGATGACCACCATCGTAAGCGTCGAGATGGTATAGTCCACCCAGGTGTTCTTTTTTAAAGCGGCAACGATGCCTAAAAAGATGCCGATCGGGATTGAAAAAATGATCGAATACAGATTCACGATCACTGTCGCAGGCAGCTTCTGCTTAAAGATCGACCACACGTCCTGCCCAAAATAGAGCTTGTCGGAAAGCCCCCAGTCGAACTTCGTTACGACATTCTTAACAAAGAGGCCGAACTGCACCAGATAGGGCTCGTTGTAGCCCATCGCTTCACGGCGCATCCGAACGACCTGCGTGTGAGGATCCTCCGGTGGAAGCACCGGCAGCGGCAGCATACGTACCAGCACAAAGCACATCAGCATTATAACAATGAAAACGAGGAACATATATATGATCCTCTGGATCGCATATTTTACCATAGCTTTTCCTTTTCTAATACTGCAGTATACCGCCCTGCGACTTTACATACTGCTCCCACTCCTTATCGTTATAGTTGTAACGGGTGTACGACAGATCGCCATAACCCAGGATCGGGTTGTAATCGTCCGTGACATCGTACGTCTTCTGGGTCGCGAGATACATACTGCCGTCATTGGCCAGCGGACTGTAGTCGCCGGTAGCCAGGATCGCATTTTCAAAACCAGCCAGGATCGCAAGCCGCGTGTCAACATCTGCCTTTCCGTAGCCGAAATTGTATTCTTTGCCGGACACCGTCACCGTCTGTCCGTTCAGCGAATCGGACCATTGCTTTAAATTCATGGTCACCTCTTCGCCGTCAATATCAAGCATCATATCATGCGAGGCGGCATCGAACCACATCCCGTCGAATGCACGGGAAGAGTCCACGTACAGATCCGTCAGATTGAAGGGATCGAGTCTGGAACCCGACCAGCCGGCCAGTACAATATCCGTCAACCCGTTGCGCAGGGAATTGGACCAGTCATTGCCTAAAGGAGCGGATTTGATAACCTGAATCTTACCGTCAAAGCCCGAACCCGCCGTGGCTTCCTTAAAGGATTCGTTCAGATAATCGATGATCCGCGTCTGATGATCCGTATCCGCCGCAACACTGTATGTCAGCGTCACCGTCTGATCCGAATGTCCGTCTCCGTCGAGGTCTGTGATAAACCCCTTTTCCAACGCTTCTTCATACGTCTTTTGGAACAGCTCGGCCGCCTTTACGGGATCATAACCGGTGATGGATTCCTCTGCCGATTCCAGCGAGGAATACTCATCCGCCTTCACCGAATAAAAGTCGCAAAGTGTCTTCCTTGCAATATCCGTCTGGCGATAATACAGGCACTCATCGGGATCGTAAATGTAAGTGCTTCCGATCAGACCGAAGCCCTCTTTGCATCTGGGCATAACGTTTTGCACAAACGCGGATTTGTCAAAGGTAACGGCACACGCTTCGCGGAAAACGGGCAGGGTGATCGTTTCCAGATCCTTTGTTTTCTTATCGAAATCAGCCGCCTCTTCCCTCTTTTTTATCACATCGGCAAAACCGTTTATGATGGCAAAATACACCGTACTTCCCGGCGTCTGATAACAGTATTCGGAATTCCGGTAACGGTCATAATCCTCTGCCTGTAACCCATACGCGGCCAGCTTCCCGGCAAAAAACATCTGCTTGGTTGTCGTGGTATCCGCAATGACCTGACAGTCAATGTCAGTCGTCTGGTACATATCGTACTGCTTTTCATCCACCGGATCTACGTATACATGCCTGCCGTCATGATAACCGTACCATTTGTCATTGCGCGTAAATCGGATGGATTTGTCCATCTGATACGACGCGATCTTATACGGTCCGTAGGATACGGAAGTATCCTTGCTCGTACAGTAGGTACTCGACCACACAGAACCGGATGCCGTCTTTGTCTCTTTTAAGCATGCATCGTAAAGCTCCGGCTTAACCAGCCAGGATGTCGACAGTGCCGATGTAAGATAGAATCCGTCCAAGGCACTGTTAAAAACAAAAACAAGCGTAAGGTCATCCTCGGCATACAGCCCGACATTTTCAAAGGGATAATCCGCCTCATATTTGTATTCCACGATACCGGTGTACGTTTCGGGGCCGTCGATCATTCCTGCGTTCAGGTACGTATCCCATATCTCTTTTGCCGAAATATAATCTCCCGGCTGCCCTTCTTCCACTGCTTCATCCCGGATCTTCGTATCATCCGTGATCGCCGCATAGGTCTTGTTATCAGCGGTGGTAATGTTCCAGATGCCGCTGATATCGACAAATACCTCGTCATCGGTATGTCCCTCGGCAATATACGCCTCATAGGTCGTATTCAGATCCGCAAAAGATGTAAATACACCCACGCCGGCATTCGCGAATTTTTCGGAATTCGCAATGGAATACGTCCCCTTGTATACGTCCGATGCACGGTAATTAAGAAGCTTCGGATCCAAAAGCCGCTTTAACGACTCCACGAAGGTGTTCGCATCGATCGGCGTGCCGTCATCCCAGCACAGATCATCCCGAAGCTTGATCCGAAATGCGTATCCGCTGTCTGCCGAAGATGGGATGCCAAAGACCGGATGCTTCGTCCGCACCTCTTTTGTGATATCGATTGGATCGGCTGCCGCCATCTCCGGGACGATCACATAGCCTTCGTACGGCTCTTTGCCTTCGAGGGGATGGAGCGCATCATTGAATATCAGCGAATACAAGGAAGATGTGACAAACTCATGCGGATAACTGTCATTGGCTGTCATATAGGTATGCGGATTCCAGTTCGTGCAAAGCTGATCGACAGATGTGTTATAGGTATAACGATCCGCGGATGCGCTCGATCCTTTGCCCGAAGCATCCGACGCGCTATCCGTTTTTCCCCCTGCCGCGCATCCCGTAAGAAGCACAACACAGCAAAGCAGGACCGCCGCCCATTTTATCATGTATCTGTTGTCGTTCCAAAGCCCCATATAATATCCTCTCCTATATTACCGCAAGTAATATTTGACTTTCTCTGTCCGTCCGGATGCCAGTGCTGTCAGCCACTCACTTCGTTCGTGGGACAGTACTTGGCTCGTATTTCGTAACTGTTCGCGCCCGGATCCGCGCTGCCCTCACCGCAGCATTCTCTGTAACAGTTCCGATGGTCAAACGGCTGCATCCCTTCATTATGTGCGTGATAGCCTGTGATCGATGCCGTACATCAGATAGCCCAGAACAACAAAAGCCGCGCTGGCCGCAAGAACGAATGTCGCCACACCGTTCCAGCCGATCTTGCTATGATCGATGAAGGAATAGGGATAGGGACTTTTGCCTGCCGCGACGTCCGCGCCGAAATCCGACCCGAATACCTCGATCGCCGTGATCGCAGTAAAAAGATACCCCAGCGGTCCCAGTATCCAGACAAGAGGCTCCCAGATTTTCATCTGTCCCTTCGCATCAAAGATCAGCCAGTCGAGGATCGTCATAATGGGCGTAATATAATGCAAAAACAACAGATGCACATGCAGATATCCGCCTTCAAACATCTTGTCCCACAGGAAGAAATGTGAGATCAAAAATGTCACCGTAACCGCCATCGTCACCATGTGCTTCGCCACCGGAGCGAAAACCGCGCCGGCACCGTTTGATCCGTTCGCGCCAATGCCGATTCCGCCTGCCGGCTCACCGCCGGAAGCTAAAGTTCCTCCGATGCCCAATGCGCCGGCCATTTCCCCACCGGACGCTCCGGCGATCCGTGTTCCGTTCGTTACCATCCAAAGGATCGCCAGGACAAAATAGATGAGCACCGCAATATTGGAAAGGTTCGTAAACATATAAGGAAAACGGCGCTTTACTGTACCCTCAAACAACCCGCTTCCCAAACCAAGCCCGACAAACTCCGCGATACACAGAAGTATTTTCCAAAGCAATGATAACCAATACTGCACGCTTTTACTCCCCATCATAATCATCATCCGCATCAGAGTGATCATACATATATTCACGGCTTACAACATGCTTCTTATCCCTGTTCTTCTCGATCAGATCCGACAGCTGTTCCTTGACATTCATCACGTTCTTAATATTTTTGATCTCAAAGTCGCCGATGGATTTGTCCGAACTTTTGACCTGGATCGTACCCAGCCCAAAGATCCGCTGTCCGAGCGAGCGCGTCAGACTTAAGTCCATTACACGGTACAGGCGTACTTCGTCCTGCCGCTTATTCAAAAAACCCGTGTCAATATAGAAGCGCTCCTCATCAAAGCTGTACACCGTAAAGGTCCATGGCCGTCCGCACCAGATCCTTTTTCTTTCTCTCCAAAGCTTTTCCATTTTATTGTATCTCCTTTCGTTGGTTGACTTACGCTGTCGGTGCATCAATTTTATACACGGTTCGCGAATAGAAATCTTCATTCGCGCGGATCACCGGCTGCGGGAATGAAGGAATATTCATCGCATTCGGATAATACTGCGTCTCGATCGCGACGCCGCCGCGGCGGCAGTATGTCCGCCCGTCCTTGCCCTTGGAACCGTCCTCGATAAAGTTCCCCGTATAGACCTGCACGCCGGGCAGATCGGTATAAACACAAACGCTAAGCGAATGATCCGGAGCAAAGAGCGTGGCAGCCCTTTGCAGTGTACCGGACTTGCCATCCTTCCCGAAATCAGGCTTCGTACGTGTGTAAGCCTTGGCCACCTCATCGGTATCGCCCCGCAGTACAAAGTTATGGTCATATCCGTGCCCGAAGTTCATCATATCATAATCCGCGTCGATCTCATCTCCGATGCGCTTTTCTCCGGTAAAATCAAACGGCGTTCCGCTCACCTTTCGGATCGTCCCGTCAGGAACCGACTCTTCATCTGCAAAGGTCATCTCATCCGCATACACGATCAGACTGTGATCTAATACATCGCCCTCGCCGTGCCCTTTCAGATTAAAGTAGCTGTGGTTCGTGGGGTTAAAGATCGTATCCTCATCGGCCTTCGCGTGGTAATCCACGACCATCGCACCGTCCCTTACCGTATATGTCACGTCGATATGCATATTCCCGCCAAAACCCATATCCCCGTCAGGACTGTCATAGGAAAAGGTGATGGAATCCGCCTCTTCCTTCGTCACCTGCCAGATACGGTTGCAAAGCG
>JAFSYD010000016.1 GCA_017443685.1 Lachnospiraceae bacterium
CGACGCGGGGATGATTGGAGAACCGGGATATTATACCTTGGGCGCCTTCGACGAAAGAAATCCGTAAGGAATATAGCCAATCATTATCCCAAGCCGGGCGATCCGGGATGAGGGGAGAGGCTACCATTATGCTCCCGCATCGGATTACATCAATGTGAACAAAAAATATACAGACGAGTTTAAGGCTGTGTGTGATGAATTTGGCTATCCGTATGCGGAAGGGACAACCTGGACTACGGACGCATTTTACAGGGAGACATCTGCGAAGATAAAAAAAAAGAAAAGCCATTGGAGCGATCTGCGTTGAGATGGAATGTGCCGCTATGCAGGTACTTTGTGATTTCAGGGAGATCCAATGCTTTATCCTAAACAAATACCTTCTTTGAAGAAAAGCTATCATCTAACAAAAGCGCCGTTACCATTCGTCGCTTTCACGGAGATCATAACACTACCGTCCCCATACAAAACCTTTCGGCTCATACCCGCGGGAAGCTGCGTCTCCGTCACAATACGCGTAGTCGCACCAGCCGACGGGGAGGCGCGCGTCCGATCGCGAATCGGAATGACTTAGAGCGACTTGGTATGCCGCCCACTCACAGCGAGACTCGCGCACGGATGCGCGAGTCAGGTACTCCCGCGCCAGGGATGGCGCGTGAGTGCCGGTCGCGTCCGTATCCGGACACCTTCCCTCGGCATACATAGACGCTCTTAGGAATGGAGTCCTGAGTGATCGGATGCGCGGCTCCCCGCCAGCGTCCGTTAGCGCAAAAACAACGATTACTCGGGGTTAGCCGGGTATTTCCGAGCGACCTCTATAATAATGAATCGGGGTTAGCCGGGTATTTCCGAGCGACCTCTATAATAATGAATCGGGGTTAGCCGGGTCTTTCCGTTCGACCTCTATAATAATGAATCGGGGTTACCGGATTCGAACCGACGACCTCTTGATCCCAAATCAAGCGCGCTACCAAACTGCGCTAAACCCCGATGGCATTGCCATATATATCCTACAAAAAAGTGACGCTTATGTCAAATATTTTATATCCGCCGGCGCACCGCCTCGCAGAGCTTAAAATGAAGGTCGCCTTTCCGATCCACATCCGCAACCGCAAACGTCGGGATCCGCCCGTCCTGCCGCGGCAGGGAAATGCTCCCGGGATTTACGATCGTTACCCCCAAAACCTCTGTCTTCATCGGAACGTGCGTGTGTCCGAAAAACGCATAATCACACTCCGCTTCCTTTGCCGCTTCGGCAAGCGCCTCCAAGCCGAAGCCCACGCCGTAGGTATGCCCATGCGTCATAAACACCTTATGCCGGCCGACCGCAACCACCTCACTCGCAGGCGCGTCAGAGGAATAGTCACAGTTACCGCGTACATATACGACCTCGCAGCCCGCCTGTGCGTCTATGATATCTTCGTCGCCCTCCACATCACCCATATGCAGGATCAGTCCCGGCTTAACGCGCTCCATCACCTTTTCCAGGTATTCAAGCCTGCCGTGCGAATCGCTGACGATCAGTACTCTTTCACCGCAGTACGGATACAGGCCGGTCTTGCCGTTAAACAATTCCATTATAATTCTCCACAATCTCTTTTACCGCCCGAAGCGCCTTCCCCCTGTGGCTGATCGCATTTTTCTCATCCGGCGAAAGATACGCCGTTGAAACATTCTGCGGCTCCACATAGAAGATCGGATCATAGCCGAAACCGTTTTCTCCCATCGGCTCTTCCCCGATGTAGCCTTCCATCACTCCCGTAACCGTCTGCTCCTCCCCGTTCGGGAAAACAACATCCATCGCACAGACGAACCTTGCCGTCCGCCGCTCCTTCGGCAGTCCCGCAAGCCGCTCGATGATCTTCGCATTTTTCAATTCGTACGGCGTGTCCTCTCCCATATACCGCGACGAATACACGCCGGGCTCTCCGCCAAGCGCGTCAACAACCAGACCCGAATCGTCCGCCACAACGATGCCGTCCACCTTTGCCGCCACCGTGCGGGCCTTGATCCTGGCGTTCTCCTCGAAGGTCTTCCCATCCTCGATGATCTCGACATCCGCACCAGCTTCCGTCATCGTCATGATCTCAAATTCCTTTTCGTCGAGCATCTCTTTAAACTCCCGGAGCTTATCCGCGTTGCCCGTTGCAAAAATCAGCTTCTGCCTTGCCATATTCTCCCTCCCGTTGCCTGTTATGTATCAATCATCGATCCCGAGTGTCTCGTAGATCGCATCCACCATCGCCTGCGCCGCCTTCTGCTGGTATTCGTCGGATGACAAAAGCGCAAGCTCTTCCTTGTTCGTCATAAATCCGATCTCCGCAAGCGCCACCGGCATCTGCGCCGTCCGGATAATGTAGATCGCATCTCCCGCGACAAGCCCCTTGCTCTCGCTGCCAAGATCGTCAAGCAGGTGATCCAGCACGCACTCGGCAAACTTCTTTGATCCTTCCGTCTTGTCCGCCACATAGTACATCACTTCCGTACCATGAATGCCCGACATCCTCCCGCTTGCGGTCGAATTGTTGTGCACGCTTAAGAAAAGATCCGCGCCAACTTCATTCGCCAGCGCCGCACGGTCCTGCAGGGACGGGTTCGTGTCATCCGTCCGCGTATAGTATACGCCGATGTTCTCACCGTCCTGCGTCAGGATCTCCTTCATCTTCAAAACGATCTGCAGGTCAAGATCCTTTTCCGCGATCTCATCCTTATACGCGCCCACATCCCTGCCGCCATGCCCCGCATCCAGCACCACAATATAATCATACAGCTCCCGCGGCGTCGGAAAATCAAGATACACATATCTGCCGTCCGCGATCGAGGAAAGCTCAAAGATGCCGTCCATTTCGAGGACGACAGTACCGCTCCCTTCGTGATAGTCAAAGAACAGATCCACAATATGATCCGCCCTTCCGACCATCGGAAAATCATAAAAGTATGTTGCGGAAATGCCCGGGATCGTGATCGTAAACGTCCGGCGCATCGGATCCGACGCATAGGAAAGCGAAGCCGCCTCTACGCTCGCCGGAAGCTCCAGCCGCAGCTGATGCATGGCAAGCATATCGTCGTTCTCCGACAGCTCCAGCATCTGTGAATCGTCACGCAGCAGGGCAAGCACCGATCCTCCCCATACGCTGCGCTCCTCATCGCTTACCGCTTCGTACCGCACCGCAAGATCATGGAGATCCGGCACGGCGCATATCAGCGAAAGTCCCGCTGCTACCGCAAGCACGACAAAAAATGTCAGGATCGCATCCGCCCTTCGTTCCATCTGAATCATATGTTACGCTCCGGTTTCGGTCCGGCGAACGAGTAAAAATACGTCCGCACCATTCCGTTGTACAGCTTCCGGTTCTTATCCGCCTTCCTGCCGATCTGACGCGGCGCATCCGCATAGGATGTGATCACGTAAAGCGACCATTTATCGAGCCGGTCAAACGCCCGTCCGAGCGCCCCGTAAAGCGCGGGCAGCTCCTTTTCCCCGGAAAGCCGTTCGCCATAGGGCGGATTCGTCAAAAGAAAGCCATAGCTTCCGTCCACATAAAAATCCTTTACATCACTGACATGAAAGTCAATATAGTCCGCGACGCCTGCTGCCTTCGCGTTCTTTTTCGCCTTAGCGATCATCTCGGGATCTATGTCAATGCCGACCAGCAGGTGCCGCCCGGGCTTAACGATCTCGGCCTCGGCTTCCTTCCGCGCCTCTTTCCACGCCGGCGCGGGTATGATGTTCCGCCAGTTTTCCGCCGTATATTCCCGCGCAAGCCCCGGCGCGATGTGCGCCGCCTGCATCGCCGCTTCGATCAAAAAGGTTCCGCTCCCGCAGAACGGATCCGCAAGAAGCCGGCCCTCCTTCCAAGGTGTCAGCCCCAAAAGTGCCGCCGCAAGCGTCTCGGAGATCGGCGCTTTTGCCGTCAGTGCACGGTATCCCCGCTTGTGCAGCGGCACGCCCGTCGTATCGAGCCCGACCGTCACCTCATCCTTCATTAAGAAGATCCGCACCGGATAGGACGCGCCCGTTTCCTCAAAACGATTCACGGAAAGCTTTTCTTTTAACCGCTCGACCATCGCCTTTTTCGCAAGCGACTGGAGATCCCTGGCGGAATACAGCTTGCTTTTGACCGTCGAAACCTTCGTCACCCAGAATTTCGCGTCCGCCGGAAGGAACTGCTCCCAGCTAAGCGAACGGATCCCCTCGAAAAACTCGTCAAACGTCTCAGCGTGAAAGCTGCCGACCTCGATCAGGATCCGTTCCGCCGTCCGCAAGCGGATATTCGCCAGGACCACCGCTTCGGCATCTCCCTCGAACATCACACGTCCGTCCGAAGTCTTTGTCACATCATAGCCCAGATCGTATATTTCTCTTTTTAAAACCGCTTCCAGCCCGAAATGGCAGGGTGCGACCAAATTCATTCTATCCATACGCGTTATCTTATCTTTTTGGGACAAAACTGTCAACACGGGACGGCAAAACGTCAGTGAGCAATATGCGAGGGGGGTATTTGTAAACTGTTTGTTAACTGTTTGGAAACAATTTGGTAAATCGTACCCCGCCCTCTTGTTTTGTCAAAAATCCTGTTATATAATCCATATCACAAGAGGGACATCCCTCTTAATCCCTTATTTATTACTTATACTCCCCTCGAAGGCTCCGTGGTTACCTCGGAGCTTTCTGCTGTTCAGGAAATCTTTTGCTTCCTGCTACGCAAAAGAACTGCCACACCTTCGTGTGACAGCCCTCATCATCTTATGCTTCGGCTTTACGCATATACATCGATATTGCTTCCTACCGTGGAGTAGGATGCTGCAGCTCTGTTCGCGTCATAGCCTGTCGTCGCTCCCCCGAAGGAGGATGCGATCTTATTGTACGCGTCGCTCACCTGCTGTGAGCGGCGGATCTGTCCGACCTCGCTCGTCCGAACCTGTGCGTTCGGGTATACCACCGGCGCCGGACCGTTCACCCGGCCGGCATTCGCCGTCTTCATGGATTCGGAAAAAGCATCGGAGACCTCTGCTTCATTGGATACCGCATAAGCTTCCGGGCGCTGGGTTACGCGCTTAACGGATGTGATCGGTTCTAAGTTAGTAACTGATAATCCCATAGCCTGCCTTGTTCTTCCTCCCTTCTTGCCTTCTCTGTATTACCGTCCCGCATCTTCTCGACCTTCTCGATCGCATCCAGCCGCTGCTTCGCTGTCAGGGTGTCGGACGCCTCATTGCCGGTCGCTTTTTTGATCTCATTGCCCGCGTTCGTAACTTCCCGCTCGCGCTCCTGCAGCCTCGCCGTATCCGTGGAGAACTCTTCATTTTCGGCACGCATCTCTTCTTCTCTGGCCTCGCGTGCCTCAATCTCGCTGTCATAAGCATATTGTGAGATCTGTCCGTCACGGTACATCTGTTCTAACTGCTGGTTCGAGATCCCCGCAAATGTGGACGGCTGCTGCGCCGCACGCTCTGTCGCGTCTTGCTGCGCTTCTTCGGCCGCAAGCTGCGCGTCGGTCGCCTCCTTGGTGACCTCCTGCGTCTCTAACGCCTCGCTTGTGATCTCCCTCGCCTGCTCCCTGGCCTGCGCCTCTGCTTCGATCCGATCCGCTTCTGCCCGGGCTTTTATCGCATCTGCCGGCGGCTCGGGCGGTGGCGGCGGCTCGGGCGCCTCCTCTTTCTCGGCTTCGGCCGGCGCGTTCTGTCTTGCCTCGATCCCGCGTGCTTCGCCTCCGGGCGCCGCGATCTCGGGCGCTTCGATCTCCTGCCTGTCATCCTCCGGGCGCGTCGTCTGGGCGGCTTGCGCGTTCGCACCGTTCTCTTCCCGTGTAATAACGCTTCCGTCGCGGCTTTCGATCAGCTCTTCGTTCCCTTCCTCACTGACCTGTACCGTATCGCCGTCTTCCGAGACCACTACGACATCCTCCCGCAGTTCCTCTCTTCTTTGGCGTGCTTCTTCCGTACGTACTTCGTTATCCGCAGCCTGCGTACTGTCATTCCTCGCTTCCCTTACACCGGCACCGGCATCCGTGCGAGTGGAGATGGGGATACGTATCTTGGCGGACGTCGACTGGGAAGGTTCCGTAAAACGATCAGGAACGGCTGCGGAACGATTGGTATTGACTGAACCATTATGCGCTATCATCTAAAGCTCCCCCTTTCCGCCTCTGCAACCTTCAAAAAGGCATACTGTTGACTATATTATACAACCTTTTGTCCCCGTTGTCCATATGGCAAAATCAGGTTTTTGGCTGACCAGTAACCTGCCCCCGTCTTTGCTCAATCGCGCTGTCCGTCCGGATGCCAGTGCTGTCAGCCACTACTCTGCATAGTGTTTTTCTACAAAATCAATAGATTTCAGAAAAACATCTATCACTTCGTTCGCGGGACAGTACTTGGCTCCTATCAGCCGAAGATCTTCTGCAAGATCCCTTCGTATTCCCGGTAAAGCGGTTCGTCCTTTAAGCTTTGAAGCACCTCGGCCACCGAACGGTAGTACCACTCCTGCTGCGCCTCATCCTTCATATTAAACTTCTGCCAGATCGCATGTCCGTCCTTTTCATAATCCCGGAGCGTCGCACGCATATTGGACAGCTTGTCTGCCAGCATAATGTACTTGGCCTCAGCCGGCGCGTCCTTGTCGTGGGCAAGGCTCTCTTCCTTGCGGATCCGCCAGGTCTCGGATTTCGGGCGGTCCGGCCGCTTATCCTCGGATTCCATCGCCACAAGATGGGCAACCCTCTCGCTGAACGCCGCGCGGAGATCCTCTAATGTATGGGGCGTATCCTCCACCACATCATGAAGCGCGCCTGCCGCGATGACTTCCGGGTCATCCGTCATCTGTGAAACGAGCACCATCACCTCCATCGGATGTACGATGTACGGCAAATGATTTCCCTTTCGAAAGTCCCCTTTGTGCGCTTCGGCCGCAAACTGTATCGCCCTCTCGCAGACCTTAAGCCCCTCGTCGGCATCCTGCGGCAGATAATCGGGAAATTCCTTTTCGCCGTCGGCATACACGCATCTGACCGCAGACCGCCCATCCCCGTCTTCGGTAAAGCCGTCGAACAGCGGACATACCTCACAAAACGGAAAATCCCCCTCCACCGAAGCATTTACGCTTCTGCAATAAAAGCACCCGTCCGCGCGCTTTGCGGTCAGGTGCTCATATACTCTGTTGTGATCCCCTTTATCCGTTGAATGCTCCATACGTTCCTTGCCCGTATTATATCTCCTCCGTGCCATCCAGCTTGAAGAACGCGATTTCCTCATCCAGCTGTGTAGCAAGCCGCTTTAAGCTGTCCGCCGATTCGGAGATCGTAGAGAAGGTGGCGTTGAGCTCCTCCATCGACGCATTGGTCTCTTCCGTGGAAGCCGCATTCTCCTCGGATACCGCGGACAGATCCTCTATGATGGAAAGCAGGCTGTTCTTCGCCCGTTCGAGATTCTGAACCTTGGCCGCGATCTCCCGCGAGCCCTCCGACACATTGTCCGCCCCGTCCGATACGGAACTCATGCCCGCGCGCGTGGATTCGATCTTATCACTCTGCTCACGGATCGTCTCGGACAGCTCCTGGACGATGGAGACGGACTCCTGCGACTCTTTCACGAGCTGGTTAATAATGCCGTCGATCCTCGTCGCTGCCTGCGCCGACTGCTCCGCTAACGCACGGATCTCATCCGCAACGACCGCGAAGCCCTTGCCTGCCTCGCCGGCACGTGCCGCCTCGATGGACGCGTTCAGCGAAAGGAGATTCGTCTGGGAGGAAATATCCGCGATCACGTCGGAAGCCGTCGCGATCTCCTTGACCGACTCGTTCGTGGCCTGGATCTGATCGCCGATCTTCACCATCGAATCCGTAACGCCCGCGTTCTGTGTCAACAGCTCCTCCAAGGCGCTCATCGCTGCTGCCGAAGCCTCCTTCATTGCCTCCGCGGAAGCCGACAGACTTGCTACGTTCGTCGAGATATCGTCGATGTTCTCGCCGATCGTCTCAGTATTCTCTGCGGAATTATGTACGCTCTCCGCCTGCTGAACCGCGCCGCGCGAGATGTCCTCTACGGCGTCCGTAACCTGTGTGGACGCCTGCGACGCCGTATCCGAAGACCGGGCAAGCTCGTTACCCGAATTCGTAACATTCGAGGAGATCTTCTTCGTTGTACCGATGACATTGGACAGCTTGGTGCTTAAGTTCACCAGCGCATCCGCGATGATACCGAGCTCGTCCTTTCTGCTTAACGACTTCTCGGACACCTCTATATTCAGCTTCCCGTCCGCAAGCTCCTGCAAGTCTTCCACGATCCTTGCCATCACGCGGTTGGTGTTCTTCGCCGTAAGGATACCGAAGGCTAAGATCGCAAGCATGATAATGGCGGTGATCGCCACCATGGTGATCACAACCTTTGCAACCGCTCCGTCGATATCCGCCGCGTCCTTGCAGGCGAACGCCATGCCGGCGATCGACTTATCCGTACCGTTGCGCAGGGGGACGTAATATCCGTAATACCGCTTGCCGTTGATGTCGATATTCGTGTCGAGATATCCCTCGCCCGTCTGCAGCGCGTTCGCGATCGCGGCATCCGAAGCTTTTTCGTTGAGCATATACTCGCCCGAGGAGTTCTTCAGCGTCGTGATGATGGACGTATCACCGAAATACAGCGTATAATCGATCGTGGTCTGCTGCATGATCCCTTCCATCTGACCCAAAAGCTCCGCGTAAATATTCCGCCCCTGGGTGAACGGGTTATACGGATCACCCTTCGAGATGTTCCCCTCGTCATCTAAGAACCAGTCTCCGTTATACTCATTCGACAGCTGGTCACCGATATGCACCGCGCAGCTTTGCAGCTCATCCTCATACATCGAAATGTATGCGTGCCGCACCTCGTAAACCCCGAAGCTGACGAGAATCAGTCCCATGATCGCAACCGAACCGAGCCACATTGCAACAAGTCTTGAAATCAATTTCCCGTTCCGTTTCATATTTACACCCCATAATCCTTTTAGATACGCAAAAATTCGTGTTAAAAGTTATTATAGCATTTTTACAAACGCGCACAACAAAAATTTACAAAATTTCTCCTCTTTTTTTCTGATTTTTGGCACAATCGTCAAAAAATTGGCGTGAAAGTTCTTTTTTGCCCTGCGTATATGTGATAAAATAGGAAACTACGGTTACGGGAGACTTACCTTATGCTGAATATATCCTTACAAAGCTGCGCACTCATTATGCTCATCGTTCTGCTCTTTATCTTTTTACAGGAGCGGGCGCTTGATCTGTCCAGCCGACGCCTATATCTTTATGCGCTGCTCTCCTGCATCGTCTGCCTGATCTTAGACATCAGCTCGGTCATCGGCATATGGGCGGCGACAGCCGGATATCTTCCGCGGACCGGCGCGCTTTTCATCTGCAAGTTATACGTAATGGCGCTTATTTTCCAAAGCTATGAAGGCTTTTTATACGCGGCGGGCGAGTTCTTTGCCACGACGTCACACCGCGCGATCCGCAAGACATACCGGGCTTCCCTCATACTTGGACTGCTCCTTGCCGCCATTCTGCCGCTCGATTTCTATATGGACGAGGGCACGGTGTACTCTTTCGGCGCGTCACCCGCCGCCACCTATGTTTTTTCCTTTTTGTACATCATATCCACCATCGGCATGGCGTTCTATAATACCGACCGTGTACCGATGCGGCGGCGCCGCGCGATCCTCATCTGGCAGTGCTGCTGGCTGGCGGCGGCGCTGATCCAGCTTTTCCACCCGCAGCTTCTTCTGGTCGGCTTCGGTGGTGCTTTCGGTATGGTGATCCTCTATGCGGAGCTTGAGAATCCCCACGAAGGCTTAGACCGTATGTCGGGGCTTTTTACCGCGAACGCCCTCTTCGATTACGTTTCCGACTGCTACCATCACGACAGGGCTTTTTCCGCGATCTCCGTCCGCTATGAGCATCCGAACCAGGTGACCGATTACGAAACGGAGCGGAAGATCATGGTACGTACGGCGAACTACTTCAAAAGCTTTTCCGACGCCTTCGTTTTCCGCAATGAGGACAACGAGTTCATTCTCCTTTTCCACGACAGCGCGTCGATGGAGGATGCGCTTGGCGAGATCCTGGCGACCATTTACCGGATGATCGATATGCCCTTAAAGTTCCGCTATATCCTTGTGCCCGATTCCAGGCTCGCAAACAGCTCCGACGAGTTCTTCCGCCTCCACCGTTACCTCGTATCCTTATCGAGCGGGCAGGAGACGACCTTCGCCGATGAGGTTGCGATCGAGCATATCCGCGAATACGGCATCATCAAGGAAATGATCGAATCCGCGATGGAGGACAACCGCGTCGAGGTATTCTTCCAGCCAATGTTCAACGTAGACAAGCATAAATTCACTACCGCCGAAGCCCTTGTGCGTATCCGCGACAAGGAAGGCGGACTTGTTCCTCCGGGCAAATTCATCCCCGTTGCGGAGGAGAACGGGCTGATCATCCCTCTCGGGGAAGAGATCTTCCGTCAGGTCTGCGAAATGCTCGCCACCGGCGAACCGACGCGCCTCGGCATCGAATACATCGAGGTCAATCTGTCCGTCGCGCAGTTCGACCAGCAGAATCTGGCAGATGTATTCTTTGAGATCGCCGACGCATACGGCGTGGATTCCGCCGTCATCAATCTGGAGATCACGGAGACCGCTTCGACTTCGGCGAAACTGGTGCTGCTCAACAATATGAAAAAGTTTCTGGATAAGGGCGTGCGTTTCTCGCTTGACGATTTCGGCACGGGCCGGTCGAACCTCGACTATTTCATCGAAATGCCGGTCGACATCATCAAATTCGACTATACCTTCACCCAATCCTATTTTACCAATCCGAAGGCCAAAGAGGTCATGGAGAGCGTCGTGGGCATGTTCCACCGCATGGACATGAAGATCGTCTCCGAAGGCGTCGAGACGAAGGAGCAGTTCGACGCGATGTGCGACCTCGGCATCAACTACATCCAGGGCTTTTATTTCTCAAAGCCGCTGCCGAAGGATGATTTTCTTGCATTTTTAAAGGAAAAGAACTTTTAGCAGGCCGTCTCCATCATGATCCGAATTATAATGGGGACGGTTCCCTGTCCCTTTCTTCGCGCTTGCGATTTTTTTGTTGAAAATACCGGCGCAGTTTCTTATAATAGGAAAATAGCTGTAATTTACCAAATCTTTTTTACATAGGGAGAACTATCATGCCAATCGTTGATCTGTTGGAACGCAACAGCAAGCTCTACGGAGATGAGGTTGCTCTTGTCGAAATCAATCCCGAGATCCATGAGGACCGTCACGTTTTCTGGAAGGAGTACGAGCTGATCCAGCCGACGTCGAAGACGTTTTACCGGCGCGAGATCACCTGGTCGGTCTTCGATGAAAAAGCGAACCGCGTTGCGAACCTGCTGCTTTCCAAAGGCATCCAGAAGGGGCAGAAATGCGCCATCCTTTTGATGAACTGCTTAGAGTGGCTGCCGATCTATTTCGGCATTTTAAAATCGGGCGCGATCGCCGTCCCCTTGAACTTCCGCTACACCTCGGACGAGATCGATTACTGCTTAAAGCTCGCCGACGTGGACGTCCTTTTTTACGGACCGGAATTCATCGGGCGCGTGGAGGACATCGCGTACAAGCTGAAGGATCAGATGCTTCTGTATTTCGTCGGTGACTCCTGCCCGAACTACGCGGAGGATTATTACAAGCACGTATCGAATGCGTCGAGCGTCGCGCCGAAGGTACTGATCGAGGGCGCGGATCACGCGGCGATCTACTTCTCCTCCGGGACGACCGGGTTCCCGAAGGCGATCTTACACCGCCATTCCGCACTGATGCAGAGCGCGCGGATGGAGGCGCATCACCACGAGACAACGCACGACGACGTTTTCCTTTGCATCCCGCCGCTCTATCATACCGGCGCGAAGATGCACTGGTTCGGCTCGCTTTATTCGGGCAGCCGCGCCGTCCTTTTGAAAGGCAACACCCCTGAAGCCATCTTGCAGGCCGTTTCCACGGAAGGATGCACGATCGTATGGCTTCTGGTGCCGTGGGCACAGGACATCCTAGACGCGATCGACGACGGACGCATCCAGCTCGAACGGAAATACCTCGACCAGTGGCGGCTCATGCACATCGGCGCGCAGCCCGTGCCCCCGAGCCTCATCAAACGCTGGCTCAAGATTTTCCCGAAACATCAGTACGACACGAACTACGGCCTTTCCGAGTCCATCGGCCCCGGCTGCGTGCACCTCGGCGTGGAAAATGTCGAAAAGGTTGGCGCGATCGGCATCCCGGGCTATCACTGGGAAGCGAAGATCGTGAACGAAGCCGGCGAGACCGTACCGAAGGGCGAAGTCGGAGAACTTGCGGTCAAAGGCGGCGGCGTGATGGTCTGCTACTACAAGAACCCGGAAGCGACCAAGGAGATCCTCGGCGCGGACGGATGGCTTCGGACGGGCGACATGGCGCGCTGCGACGAGGACGGCTTCATCTGGCTCGTGGACCGCAAAAAGGACGTCATCATCACCGGCGGCGAGAACCTCTATCCGGTGGAGATCGAGAACTTCATGCGCGCCAACGACAAGATCAAGGACGTGGCGGTCATCGGCGTGCCGGACGAGCGCCTCGGCGAGATCGCGGCGGCCATCATCGAGGTCAAGGAAGGCATGACCCTCACGGAAGAGGAGGTCCGCGACTTCAACCGCGGCATGCCCAGGTACAAGAGACCGAGAGTCATCATTTTTGACAAGATTCCTCGGAATCCGACCGGCAAGATCGAGAAGCCTGTATTGCGCAAAAAATACAGCGTAGAGCGGCTTGTCGAAGCGGAGACGGGAAGATAACAGAGTAGAACGAAGAGGCCCCTCGGGGGCCTTTTCGCGTTTCCGGGAGACTGGCGGGCCCGTAGAAAGAGCAGGACAGCGTTCCCGGAAACCTGGAAAGCTGAACAGTACCAGAAGAAAGGCAGGAACATTTGCATGGAACGGTATTATCAGCCTGAGATCGAATGCGCGCCGGAGGAGGAGCTCCGGGCGCTTCAGAGCGAGCGGCTTGTCCGGCAGGTCCGGCACGCCTGGGATTCGATCCCTTACTACCGGAAGAAAATGGAGGCGAAGGGGGTGAGGCCGGAGGACATCCACGGCATCGAAGACCTCCCGAAACTTCCGTTCATTGACAAGTATGACCTCCGGGACACTTACCCGGACGGCTTCTTAGGTGTGCCGAAAAGCGAGGTCGTCAGGATCCACTCCACCTCCGGCACGACCGGGAAGCGCGTGATCGCCTATTATACCAAGCACGATCTGGAACTCTGGTCGGACTGCACGGCGCGCGCTCTCGTGGCCGCCGGCGCGACGAAGGACGACGTGGTCCAGGTGTCTTACGGCTACGGCCTTTTCACCGGCGGCGCGGGGCTTCATGACGGCGCCCACAAGATCGGCGCGATGACTCTGCCAATGTCTTCCGGGAACACCGACCGTCAGCTTCAGTTCATGACGGACCTTCAGGCGACGGTGCTCTGCTGCACGCCTTCCTATGCGGCTTACCTCGGGGAGAGCGCAGGAGAGCTGGGGCTCAGGGACAAGCTGAAACTCAAGGCTGGAATCTTCGGGGCGGAGGCCTGGTCCGAGGAAATGCGGCTCGCGATCCAGGAGAGCCTCG
>JAFSYD010000190.1 GCA_017443685.1 Lachnospiraceae bacterium
CCCTGCGTGAGCATCTGCTTCTGTTCCTGTCTCAGTTCAAGTGCCATAAGCCGGTGTATCCCTCTGTACTGCTTCTATATTAACACAAGCGGACAGTTTTTTTCCACTGCGGGAGGCGATGTGGCCGGCGAATGCTTCTTCTTTTGGGACACTTGTCCCAAACCGGGACACAAAATGGGACAGGTTGCCACATCCGCGGCCGGAGGACTGCCTCATTTTCAGCTTTTTTATGTGTTTTTAAGTTTGGCACACACATTGCTTATAATCATAAACGTCAGAATCGTGACACAACAACATGCGGAGGTAAGCACAATTATGAAAGTATTTGACATGATCCAGACAACGCCTGAGCAAAAGGAAATCCTCGACCTCACAAAGCAGATTTGTGAGAAGGAGCTTCTCCCGCGCGTTCCAGAGCTTGACAAGGAAGGAACGTTTCCGGAGGATATCGCCCAGAAATTTGTGGATGCGGGACTCTATGCGATGGAGGTACCGGAGCAGTACGGCGGCATGGGGATCGACAACGAAACGTTGTTCCTTGTCGCGGAAACGCTCGGCTATTACGATGCCGGCTTCGGCTTCACGTTCCACGCGGGCAGCATGGGTGCGGAATGCGTATTTGTCGGGGGAACGGAAGAACAAAAACAGCATGCGGCGGAGGAACTTCTCGCCGGCAAGAAATTTGCGTTTTGCCTGACAGAACCGGCTGTCGGCTCGGATGCGGCTTCCATCCAGACAACGGCCAAAAAAGACGGCGACGAATATGTGATCCGCGGCAACAAATGCTTTATCAGCGGTGCGGAGATTGCGGATTACTTTGTCGTCGCGACAACCATTGACAAAGAACTGAAATACAAAGGCATCACCCTTTTCCTTGTGGAAAAAGAGCGCGGCGTACAGATCGCAAAGCATGAAGACAAAATGGGTATCCGCCTGTCGCCCACCAATGAGGTCATTTTTGATGACATCCGCGTACCGGCCTCCAACATGATCGGCGCGGAGGGCAAAGGATGGGGCATCGTGATGCGCAATATGGAGGTGGTCCGTCCGCACTCCATGAACTTTGCGACCGGCATTGCCATGCGTGCGGTCGATGAGGCCGTCAGCTACGCAAAGGTACGCCAGCAGTTCGGAAAGCCCATCATCAGCCTGCAGGGACTGAATTTCCTTTTGGCGGACATGGTGGAAAAAACACTCGTGTCCCATTCGGCGCTGATGAATGTCGCGCACCTGCTCGACAAGGGAATGCCCCTGAACGGCATGGGCAGCGCCGTCAAGATTTATGCCTCCCAGACCGCTTCTTATGTTGCGTCCAAGTCCATTGAAGTGCTGGGCGGATACGGCTACATGCGCGAATATCCGGTGGAAAAGCTGCTGCGTGACGCCAAGATTTTTGAAATCTTCGAAGGCACGAATCAGATCCAGCAGGTGGTCCTCGGCTCACTGCTTGCAAAAGACTGATACCGTAAAAGAGAGGAGGCTGACGCTGTGGATTTTCAGGAAATCATCTACGAAGTAAAAGAGCATATAGCATATATCACGATCAATCGTCCGGAAGTCTTCAACGCGCTGAAGATGTCGACCAAGTATGAGATCGAAAAAGCGATCGATGCCGTAAAAGAGGATGCCGATGTGCGCGGGGTCATCATCACGGGCAACGGCAAGGGCTTCATCGCCGGAAATGACATCTCCGAGATCCGCGTGGATGCAAAAGCGGAAGAGACGGTGGCCATGTCCACGCATGCGCATAATCTGTTTGACAAGTTTGACCGGCTGGAAAAACCGATCATCGCTGCCGTCAACGGATTTGCCATGGGCGGCGGCACGGAGCTGGCACTCGCGTGTGATCTGCGCGTGGCCAGCACCAAGGCGGTATTCGCGCTTCCCGAGGTGGGACTCGGCGTCGCACCCTGCTATGGCGGGACACAGCGCCTGCCGCGCCTGATCGGTGCGGGCCGCGCAAAG
>JAFSYD010000191.1 GCA_017443685.1 Lachnospiraceae bacterium
ACGGCCCGATGAAGGGAAGGGGTACCGTGCGTGTGGCGATGTACACGGAGGACGTGATGCGCCGCTACCGGCTCGGCCGGGTATTGGGATATGATGACCAGCGGCTGGAGATCCCTTACGAGCGCATCGTTCCCTCGCTGTTTTCCATCATCGCCGAGCGCGAAGACGGTGAGGGCGGTCATTTTTATGATTTTGTCCGTCCGGAGAAGAACGGCGATGGCTGCCTCTATTATCATCTGTTAGAAAACGACGGCGCGATATTGATCGAGGACGCCGGGGACTTTATCGGAGCGGAGCTGTTCCTTGCATCGGTCGCGATCCACGACGGCACTGACGGCAACATCCGCCCGGGCAACACCCTGATTCCCGCAAGTGGCGCGACGGGCAACACCTACTACAATCCGGGGCCGGGTACCTCGGGGGCGTTCCGGGAGACCTTAGAGGAGCTTCGGACGCGTTTCGTCAAGGATATGGAGACGGCCTACACCGCCGTTACGGTAAAGGATTACGAGCAGATCGTGCTGCATACGCCGGGGCTTTGCATCCATAAGGCGAAGGCGCACATGGAGGAGGAGAAGAACCTTGTCTCCATCGTGGTAAAGCCGGGCACGGACGAGGAGTATCCCAGACTGCCGGAGATCTACCGCAGACAGATCATTACGGAGCTTGAGGCAAGGCGGCTTCTTACCACACGCATCGAGCTGGTGCAGCCGATCTATCTTGCGGTGAACGTTACGGGCACGATCTACGTGCGCACGCATTTTGAGAACAGCCTGCAGCAGATCGAGGAGACGGTGCGCCGGCAGATCGATTACCTGCATTCGGACAAGAATTTCGGCGACCGGCTGCATTTTGACGAGGTCTTCCATGCGATCGAGATGCTGGAGTGCGTGGAATATGTCTATGATCTGTCCATCCGCCCGCAGATGATGACGGCGGCGAAGATGGAGGACGCGGATATCGTTCCGGCGTGGAACTGCCTTCTGTACGCGGGCAGGATATCCATCGAGACGATCATGTTCGAAGAGTAAAGAAAGGCGGTTGTTATGCCTGCGAAACATTATTCGATCAAAAAGAACCGCTTACGGGCGGCATATATGACGGGCATCGAGCCGGTTGACGATTACGCCGGCTTAAAGCTTACAAAAGAGACGGCGCGGCGGCTGTACTTAAAGGCGATCGACAGCGCGGATGCGGGCAGTCAATGGGGTAGATTGTCCTTTGACGCGTCTCTTACCGAGAATATGACGATCTACGTGTACGCTGCCGCGACGGATCTGGATACGGTCTACGACGAGAACGGGACCTACCGCATCGACGATCTGCTCTGTTCGGATACGGTGCGGGACATTCAGAAAAAGGAGCTTTTGACCGGGCTTTCGGCGGAGCGCTTTGTCGGGAAGTCGGATATCCTTTTATACGGACTGACGGGACAGTACCTATACATCGCCATCGATGTGATCGGCGACGGGGAGGGGTATCTGTCCAATTTGCGCGTGGATGCGCGGGGCGATCAGTTCATGGATACGCTGCCCGAGGTATTTCGCGAGAGGAACGGCTTTTTGCACCGTTTCCTTTCCGTATTTTCCAGCATCTATAACGATTTTGACCGGCAGATCGACGAGCTGCCCGATATTCTGGAGATCGACAATGCGCCCAAGGAGGTGCTGCTCGAATACGGCAGATGGATGGGGATCGACTTATCCGGCGATTTCCTCTCCGAAGAGGCGATCCGTCGGTTCGTCCGGGAAGGGTACCGGCTGAACCGTATGAAGGGGACAAGAGAGTGCCTGATGCGGATCTTCGACATTGTCCTCGGCGAGCCGGTCATTATCTTAGAGCAGAATACGATCCGCGCTTACCCCGAAGCGCTCGAAGCGGATCCGCGGATCCGATCGAGCAGTATATACGACGTGAATATTCTGATAAAGAAGTCCTTATCCGACAGGGACCGCCATCAGCTGTTACACCTCTTAAGGCAGTTCGTCCCGGTGCGGACGCGGCTGCACCTGATCCAGCTGAAGGATTCGGGCGTGCTGGATACGGATATCTATATGGATATGAATGCAGTATTGGGCGAAGAGGCTTACGGCATCTTCGATGATAATATGGAACTTGATGACGATGTGATTATGGAGTGATTCTTATGAATGTAACGGAGACAAAAGGTGAAGGAATGATTCAGCTGGCTGTAAGCGGCAATGTTGACACCAACACGGCGCCGCGCCTGCAGAGTGCGGTACTTACAGCCTTCCAAAAGACGTCGAATGTTGTGCTTGATATGGGACAGTGCCCGTATCTTTCGAGTGCCGGCTTAAGGGCGCTTTTGATCGGACAGAAGACGGCATCCTCCAAGGGCGGCACGTTCCGCCTGTGCAATGTCCAGGAAAGCGTTATGAAAGTACTTCAGATGACGAAATTCGATAAGGTGCTGACGGTCGATAACGTTTTGTAGGAGAGCGTTTGATGTTTGCGAATTACGATGAATACATGGACAATATTTTCGACTGCGTGAACCGTTGTCTGCACGCTTACCTCGAAAATATGAAGGTCGTTTACGCCAATGGGCAGGGGGGATATAAGAATGTTCTCTACCCCGACCTTGAGGTGGCAAGCGACGCTACCGTTGAGCAAATTAATAAATACTCCGTAAAATACGGTGAGCCTGTACAGGAGGAATCCTCCGAAAGCGACGAGGACGATCCCTTTGACGGGCTTTTTGCCGAGGATGAAGAGGAAGAGTCGGGCGGCGAGGATTTCGACGACGAGCTTCTGGCGCTCTTCGGTGAGTTCGGTGCGGAAGAGGAACGGATGGGAGACGATCCCGTTGCGGAAATGCGCGGGGAGTCGTCCGGCGGCAAGGATAAGCCGATGTCCGGCCAGACGGTGGTCCTGGTGGATGTCACCGAACGTATCATTAAGATCCAGGAGCAGGCGAAGGAGTCCGCGGAGAACGGCGTGATGATGCCGTTCTACGAGTTATGCAGAAAATGCAACTTCGACCCGTTTACGATCTTCTGTTTTGCCTGCGGTATCCTTTCATCGACGCAGACCGATTACGCATCGACGTTCCAGCTCATCAACGAGAACGGCAACCTTTCCTCGCCGACCATCGAGTCTGCCGGCAAGCTGTATTTCGGACAGAAATTCTCCATCACGAGCGCCTACGGCGATATGTCGGTGTGCTTAGAGCAGCTGCTTCCGGTACTTGACCTGCACGTTATAAGCTCGATGCCGTTTTCGACGGCGGTGTCGCCGGATAAGCGGATCATCGACTACTTATTCGGACGGGATTCGATGAAGCTCGATGAGAATTATTCGCGCTTCATCAAGATGCTGACCGACGACAAGGAGCTCGATCCGATCTTAGCGAACGAAGGCCAGTTAGAGGCCATGAAGATCTCCTATAACGAGGGCGTGCGGATCTTCCATTTCTTCGGCGACGAAGGCAGCGGGCGGAAGTTCTTCATCAAGAATTTCTGCCGGGAAAAGGGGACGCGCGCGATCTCGATGGACTGCAAGAAGCTGTTCGTCTATGATTTCCAGTTCGTGGAAAAGGCTCTTTGGGCCATCGCGAGAGAGTGTATCCTGACCAATTCCTGCTGCGTTCTGGATTCGCTGGAATTCCGTGAGGATGAAAAAGAAAAATTCTACGGCTATATGGATCTTGCCTTTTCCAAGCTTGTGGAAAAGGATGTCCTGGTCTTCTGCATCTCGAAGCTTGAGCTTAGTATGCGCGAGATCACGAAGGAGGACGTTACGACGCTGGAGATCCCGACGCCGTCCAATGCGGAGCGTATCTCCTGCTGGGAGTTCTTCGCAAAAGATTATAAATTAGAAGAAGACGTCGACATGAAGGAAATGGCGACGAAATTCCTCTTTACCTGCGGCAAGATCAAGGGTGCCTTACGACAGGCCAGGAGCCTTGCCACCATGGATAAAGAGATCCTGATCTCCCGTGACAAGCTCTTCAAGGGCTGCTACGGGCAGATGTCTTCGGAGCTGACGCAGAAGGCGACGAAGATCAAAGCGAACTTTGGTTTTGAAGATATCGTAATGAGCCCGGATCAGCGGGAGTCCATCGAGCGGGCGATCGCGCAGATGACCTACCGCCAGAACGTATACGAGGGCTGGAATTACACCAAGAAATACCCTTACGGCCGCGGGCTTTCGGTACTGCTCTTCGGCGCGCCCGGTACGGGTAAGTCGATGTGTGCGCAGGTTATCGCGCACGAGCTGAATCTGGAGCTGTACCGCGTGGACTTATCGAAGGTTATCGACAAGTACGTCGGTGAGACGGAGAAGTCGATCTCCATGATCTTCCGCGAGGCGAAAAAGTGTAACGTCGTCCTCTTCTTCGACGAGTGCGATACCCTTTTCGCAAAGCGTGCCGACGACGGCGGCTCGAACCAGTCGTCCAACAATAACAAGACGGCGCTGCTTTTGCAGGAGGTCGAGGGTTACGACGGGGTATCCGTGCTGGCAACGAACTACAAGCACAACATCGACCCGGCGTTCTTCCGGCGTATGAAGTACATCGTCGAGTTCCGCAAGCCGGATGTGCCGACGCGTGAGATGCTCTGGACGACGACGATCCCGAAGGACACGCCGCTTGCCGATGATGTGGACATCCACTTCCTGGCAGAGAAGTATGAGCTGGTCGGTGGTAATATTAAGAACTGTATCTTAAATGCTGCCTTTCTGGCATGGGGCGATAAGGAATATGACGATGGCAAGGTGCATATGAAGCACTATTTACAGGCTGTACAGTCCGAGTTCGTCAAGGTCGGCGGCGTTTTAACAAGAGCGGACTTCGAGCCGTACGCGGATCTGATCTTCGGCGAGGAGACGGTATATTATTAAGCGTATTGATGCGGGAAAGCCGGCAGTTTTTGAGCACATTTTCTCCGGCCGGACACAGGGGTGTCGGATTTTTATCGGAGACATATGTATAAAAGGGGGGCGTTTGGATGCGGCTGACGGATCGTGTGATCGAAGAACAACGGAAGATGCGGCTGCAAAAGGAGCGGGAGACGGACAACCAGCAGGATGAGCTGGAGGAGGACGTCACGGGGATGACCTACGCGCCGCGCCCGAGCTGGGGCTTCTTAAATGACTACGGCGGCGTCTTTTCCGACAAGAAGAGCAGCGGGATCAATACGAACCCGAGCGTCTTCGAAAAGGGGACACTGTTCCATGTGACGAGGAAAGATGACGATTAGGATTTTTTTAAAAGATTTTCCGGCGGCATTAGACGAAAGTGTATGATGCATCGTATCAATGATCGATACTGTTATTTTATAACTGTTCCGTGCGCGGACGGTTAGCGATCTTACCAGAAAGAAAGGTGGAATTTATTATGGCAGAAATGTTTAAACAGGAACAAAAGTTCCGGCAGCCCATTCAGGCGACAAAGGAAGAAGAAAAGCTTGTCACATCCGGACAGCTGCAGCAGGAGCAGCAGCAGGAACAGCAGCTTACCCAGCAGGAGAAGGCGATGTCCGCGGAAAGCTCCATGATCTTGAAGTCGGACAACTACTCGGAGAATGACAATTCCGATCCGGCGGATCCGCCGATGGAATTTACGGATGAGCAGCAGAGAGAGTGGTATGACCGCAGAAATGCGGCCAGAGTGTAACTGGTAAAGGGTAACGGATAAAAAGGGGCAAACTCTATGGAATATCGGGTTTTCCGAGGGGCTGCGGTCAACAATCTGCGTACATACATGAGTGAGAATATGGGGAGAGGGCTGGTGATCTCTCCCGATATGTTCTGTCTGTGCGCGATGGATCGCGGGAAGATCAGCGGTGTCGGCGTTTTTGAAGCGGGCGATGTTGCGCGTATCTATGAGATCAATGTGCCGGCGGCATTTAAGAACAAGGGCGTGGAGCAGGATATCCTGCTTGCCGTCTGCGGGGTTTTAGAGGACGCGGGTTCGAAGGGTGTAACGATGAAGGTGCACGAGACGGACGGTTTTGCGTTCTGGGAGCCGGTTTTGCTGCGGAATGGATTCCGGAAGAACCGGACATCGGCGTTCTATCATTTTCTTCTTGTGGATGCTTACTCATCGCCGATCATCAAGAAGGCGAGCTGTCCGACAGCGGTGCTGGCCATGTCCGATGCGAC
>JAFSYD010000192.1 GCA_017443685.1 Lachnospiraceae bacterium
CAGATTGAAACGGCAGAACACTCGTTATTGCATACCTACAACCGCTTTCCCCTGATTCTGGACCGGGGGGAGGGGATGTACCTGTATGATACGGAGGGAAAGCGCTATCTGGATTTTTACTCCGGGATCGGGGTCTTCGCACTCGGCCATCACTATCCCGGCTTTGACGATGCGCTGAAGGCGCAGATCGACAAGCTTCTGCACAGCTCCAATTATTTTTACAACGAACCGGCCATGGAGGCCGCGGAGAAGCTGACGAAGGCGGCAGGCCTCGGGCGTGTTTTTTTTACGAACAGCGGAGCGGAGGCCGTCGAGGGCGCGTTAAAGACGGCCAAAAAGTACGGCTTCATTCGCGACGGGTTTGCCGGACATGAGATCATTGCGATGGGACATTCCTTCCACGGAAGGACGATGGGAGCGCTTTCGGTGACAGGAACGGCACATTATCGCGAGCCCTTTTATCCCCTTGTGGATGGGATCCGGTTTGCCGATTTTAATGATTTGGACAGCGTTCGGGCCAGGCTTTCCGATAAGACCATCGCGATCATTACCGAGCCGCTGCAGGGCGAGGGCGGTGTGTACCCGGCGACGCATGAGTTTATCAAGGGTCTGCGCGATCTCTGTGATGAGAGGGATATGATTCTGATCTTTGACGAGATCCAGTGCGGAATGGGACGTACCGGCAAGATGTTCGCGTATGAGCATTTCGGTGTCCGTCCGGATATCCTTACGACGGCCAAGGCGCTGGGGCTGGGGCTTCCGGTCGGTGCCTTTGCGGTGACGCAAAGGGTTGCCGAACGATCCTTAACGCCGGGGGATCACGGTACGACCTACGGCGGCAATCCTCTTGTGTTATGTGCGGCGGCAAAGTCGGTTGAGATGATGAAAAAGCGGGATATCTTAGCCCATGTGAACGAGATGACGCCGAAGTTTACGGGCGTGCTTGACGATTTAATTCAAAAATATGAATTTGTTAAGGACCGCCGCGGTATGGGCTTTATGCAGGGACTTTGCCTGGATGAAAAGGTACCGGTCGGCGAAGTTGTAAAGAAGGCGCTTTTTGAAGGGCTGATCACACTTTGCGCGGGAGGAAATGTATTGCGTCTGCTCCCGCCCCTTATCGCAAAAGAGAGCGATATCGAAAAGATGCGGGATATTTTAGACGGCGTTTTTGCGGGGATCGCGGCGTGACGTGCCGATTCGCGGATCATACGACGGAGCCTTACGATTCGGCTCCGTTTTTTTTCTTTAAAATTGTTACAATCCTCTTGTTTAATTGTTAAAAAATCGTTACAATAGGAGTAATTACCGAATTGCGCGGACTCCTTTTTTAAAGGAGTTATTTATGAATAGAATACAAAGCTGTATGTTGTTCTTTGCGGTGCTGCTTTTGCTGGCAGGATGCGGGGAGGCGTCTTATATGCAGGCGGCTTCCGATCGTATGTCACAGGAAGATGCGTACGCACGGGACGGTTCGAAGATCCTGACCGGAGATGACGGTTCGGAAGGCCCTGCCGGAGATGACGGTTCGGAAGACCCGGCCGCAGATGGCAGAACGAAGGACGCACCGGATGTATCGGGCAGTGATGCCGTGACAGGTTCGACGGTCTATGTGCAGGTTGCCGGAGCGGTGAAGACGCCCGGCGTGTATGAGCTTGCGCAGGGAAGCCGGATCTTCGAGGCAATCGCGCTGGCAGGAGGGATGGAAAAAGACGCGGACGATACCGATCTCAACCAGGCCCAGCCCGTTTCGGACGGACAGAAGATCTACGTCCGCACCCGCGGGGAGCAGGAAGCGGTGATGGCGGAAGATAAAGGGCAGGGTGCCGGGGAGGCTTCTTCGGCGGCGGACGACGGGAAGGTCAATATCAACACCGCGACAGAGGAACAGCTTGCGACGCTGCCGGGGATCGGACAGACGAAGGCGGCCGAGATCGTAAAGTACCGCGAGGCGCATGGCGGCTTTTCTTCGATCGAAGATATCATGAAGGTCGAAGGGATCAAGCAGGGGACATATCGGAAATTTTGCGATAATATAAAGATTTAACGGCAAAAGGGGAAGGAAAATGGCAAGAAAGGTCTTAATTGCAGACGATGAGGAACTGATCATAAAAGGAATCCGGTTTTCACTGGAACAGGAAGAAATGGAAGTGACCTGTGCCCACGACGGCGAGGAAGCGTTACAGCTGGCAGGAGAAGGGAATTTTGACATCATTCTGCTTGATATCATGATGCCGAAGATGGATGGGCTGGAGGTGTGCCGGAGGATCCGCGAGTTCTCCAATATACCGATCATCATGCTGACAGCGAAGGGCGAGGACATGGACAAGATCATGGGCCTCGAGTACGGTGCGGATGATTATATCACAAAGCCGTTCAACATCTTAGAGGTGAAGGCGCGGATCAAGGCGATCTTACGGCGTGTGGCACCGCAGCAGGCAGCGGCGGCTTTCCAGGCAAGCGCCCTGATCGAAAGCGGGGATCTTGTTCTTGATACGGACAGCAGGAGTCTGAAGATTAAGGATCATGCCATCAATCTGACATCAAAAGAATTCGATATGCTCCAGTTTTTGGTAATGAATCCGGAGAAGGTGTATAACCGGGACGCGCTGCTGACGACGATCTGGGGGGAGGACTACCCGGGTGACGCACGTACCGTTGATGTGCATATCCGCCGGCTTCGGGAGAAGATCGAGCCGAATCCCTCCGAGCCTCGTTACGTGCATACAAAGTGGGGCGTCGGTTATTATTATCAGCCGTAAGGGCAGTAGTTCATGGAGTTTTTGCAGCGCGTTCGCTTCTGGTTTTCAAGCCTGCGCATCCGTTTATTGATCTTGATCGTGTGTGTCGGAGTTCTGCCGTGTTTATTCTTATCGGTAGCTTTTTTGGAGTACGCAAAGTACCGTATGGTCTCTAACGATGCGATCCGGCTGACGGCCCAGGCGCAGGTTGTCAACAATGACCTGATCTCGTCGGGGTATCTGAAAGGGAACAATTCCGAAAGTATCAATACGGAGCTGGTGACGCTCGCCAACAGCTATTCCGGCAGGATCATGGTGATGGATGCGGGTCTTCGCATTATGAAGGACACCTATGATATGCATGCGGGCAGGACGCTCATTTTTGAGCAGGCGGTGCGTTCGCTTTCCAATTCGACGGAGCGCACATTCGACGAGAAGAATAATTTTCTCGTGCTTACCGTTCCGATCATCGCCTATGATGAGCCGGATACGATCTTAGGCGTTCTTTTGCTTTCCAAATCCACTGACGATATTGTGCGGAGTATGGATTATTTCCGCTCCCTTGCCATCGTGATCGATCTTTCGGTCGCGGCTGCCTCCGTTGCGGTTGCCGTATATTTGTCGAGCAGGATGACGCAGCCCCTTCTTCGGATCGCGACAGGCATTTCCGATATCACCAAGGGGATCAAACAGGACAGCCTTTTGGTGGATAATTATACCGAGACGCAGGCGATCAGCGATAGTTTTACCGCGTTCCATAACCAGATGACGGTCGTGGACGATTCCCGGGCGGAATTCGTTTCGAACGTATCCCACGAATTAAAAACGCCCCTGACTTCGATGAAGGTGCTTGCCGATTCCATTCTGATGATGGGGAACGATGCGCCGATCGAAATGTACAGGGAATTTATGGGCGACATCACAAGTGAGATCGACCACGAGAACAACATCATCAATGAGCTTTTGACCCTCGTTCGGCAGGACAAGGCAAAAAAAGAGCTTAACATTTCGCCGGTCAATATGAATGATCTGCTGGAAATCCTGTTAAAGCGTCTGCAGCCTATTGCCGCGCAGGCAAAGGTGGAGCTTGTGATGGAATCCTTCCGTCCGGTGACGGCGGAGGTCGATGAACTGCAGTTTTCCCTTGCGATCATGAATCTGATCGAAAACGCGATCAAGTACAACAATGAAGGCGGATGGGTGCATGTATCCTTGAATTCCGACCATCAGTACTGTTTTATCCGCGTGGAGGATAACGGACTGGGGATCCCGGAGGATTCGGTGGATCGGATCTTTGAACGTTTTTACCGTGCGGACAAATCACACTCCAGACAGATATCGGGGACGGGCTTAGGCCTTGCGATCACGCATGAGGCGATCGTGATGCATCATGGGGAGATCGCCGTGCGTTCAACGGAGGGAGAGGGGACGACCTTTGATGTGCGGCTTCCCTTAAAATACATTAAGGAGGCGGTGTAAGATGAAGCATCTGATAACGTGCGTCGCGATTCTTTTGACCTGTCTTCTTTTTGCCGGATGTACGACAACGATGCCGGCGACGAAGCCGGGAACGTTTTATCTGTATTTTATTGACAATGAAGGCGTGAGCTTAAGGCCAAAGGCAGCGTCGCTTGCAGGCGAGGACACCAAAGCGCAGATCGAAGAGGTCTTAAACAGGCTGTCCGATCCCGAAGAAGCCGGCGATTATGCTGTGGCGATCCCAAATGGGATTTCGGTGTCGGAATACGAGCTTCGTGACGGGATCCTTTCCCTGCATTTCAACGAAGAGTACGGCGGACTTTTGCCGGCCTCGGAGATTATGCTGCGGGCCTGTGTGGTGAAGACGTTAATGCAGCTTTCGGATGTGAATGCTGTGGCGTTCTTTATCGGCGATAAGCCTTTTACGGACGCGGCGGGCAATGAGCCCGGTCCGCAGAATGACGAGACGTTCCTGACGAGCTTCGGGGAAGAGACGGATGACATAGAAAGCCGCGTGTTCGTACTGTATTATGCATCGGAAAAGGGGGATTCCCTGATCCGGGTGGAAAAGAGGATCCATTACAACAGCAATACGGCGCTGGAGAGTCTGGTGCTTGAGTATCTTGCGGAGGATCCGAAGGTAAAGGGGGCGCGCGCCGCCATTGCGGACGG
>JAFSYD010000193.1 GCA_017443685.1 Lachnospiraceae bacterium
AGCCCCTTGACCCTGTGGAACTCCTGTATCCGAAAGAAAATCCGATATTTGACAAATATGATGAGTTTATTCCGGAGGAACTGGTCCGCAAGGGTTTCGCCTTCGGCGTACTGGATGTGGAAGATATGAAGAAGAGAGTCCGGGAAATCGCGCGGATGTAAAAGAACCTTGCCGAAAGTATTGACCTGACATTTGGTAATTTGGTAAAATTTTAGTAAGAAATTTTAAGGAGTTATGAACAATGTCTGGACATTCAAAATTTGCTAATATCAAGCACAAAAAAGAAAAGAACGATGCCGCGAAGGGCAAGATTTTTACGATCATCGGTCGTGAGATCGCCGTGGCGGTAAAGGAGGGCGGTCCCGATCCGGCGAACAACAGCCGCCTGCGTGACGTTATCGCCAAGGCGAAGTCGAACAATATGCCGAACGATACGATCGAACGAGGGATCAAGAAGGCAGCGGGCGATGCGTCCTCGGTGAATTACGAGAGTGTTACTTACGAAGGTTACGGTCCGTCGGGTACGGCGATCATCGTGCGGGCACTGACCGATAATAAGAACCGTACCGCGGCGAATGTGCGCAATGCCTTCACCAAAGGCGGCGGCAATGTCGGGACGCAGGGCTGTGTTTCCTATATGTTCGATGAGAGGGGGCAGATCATCATCGCGAAGGAAGATTGCGGGATGGAAGCCGACGATCTGATGATGCTTGCGCTTGATGCGGGGGCGGAGGATTTCAATGAAGAAGAGGACAGCTTTGAGGTGCTGACCTCGCCGGAGGATTTTACCACGGTTCGTGAAGCCCTTGAAAAAGAGGGCATTGTGATGGCGGAGGCAGAGGTGACGATGCTGCCGCAGACCTATGTTACCTTATCATCGGAGGATGATATCAATAATATCAACAAAACGTTATCCCTGTTGGACGATGATGATGATGTACAGGAGGTATATCACAACTGGGATGAAGAGTAACAGTAAGGAGTAACTTTCAAAACTGTAATCATTTTTTTAGTTCCATCACGTCCGGCATGCGGACGGAAAGGACGGGTTTAATTTTTCTATTAAGGGGGAAGCAAGCATGAGGAAGATTCTTTTTGCGGCAAGCGAATGTGTACCGTTTGTCAAGACAGGAGGATTGGCGGATGTTGTGGGGGCGCTGCCGAAGGAATTTGACAAGGAAGAGTGGGATATCCGCGTAGTGATACCGGATTATACCTGCATTCCGCCGCAGTTTCGCGATCAGTTTCAATATGTGACACATTTCAACATGGGCTGCGGCCCGTACATCGGCGAGAAGTATGTCGGTGTGATGCAGTACGAATACTTCGGCATTACCTATTACTTCATCGACAATCTGGAATACTTCGAATGCTTTTATCCTTACGGAGATACCCGGTATGATATGGAGAAGTTTACCTTTTTCGATAAAGCGGTGCTCTCCATGCTTCCGGTCATCGATTTTAAGCCGGACCTGATCCATTGTCATGACTGGCAGACGGGGCTGATCCCGGTGTATCTTAAGACGGAATTCCAGGCGAATCCGTTCTTCTGGGGGATCAAGTCGATCATGACCATCCATAACTTGAAGTTCCAGGGCATTTGGGATATTAAGACCCTGCAGGGGCTTTCGGGTCTGCCGATGGATCTGTTCACGCCGGATAAGCTCGAATGCAACAAAGCCGGCAATATGTTAAAGGGCGGTCTGGTATATGCGGACTACATCACGACGGTTTCCAACACCTACGCGAACGAGATCCAGACGCCGTACTATGGAGAGGGCCTGGACGGACTGCTGTCTTCCCGTCACTTCGATATGCAGGGTATTGTCAACGGCATCGATTACATTGCGTATGATCCGAATACGGATATGTCAATATATAAGAATTATGACGTGGAGAGCTTCCGCAAGAATAAGAAGGTCAACAAGACGCGCTTGCAGGAAGATCTTGATCTTTGCGTAGATGACAAGAAATACATGATCGGGCTTGTGAGCCGGCTGACCGATCAGAAGGGGCTTGACCTGATCAACTACTGTATCGAAGGCATTGTGGACGAGTTTACCCAGCTTGTAGTCATCGGAACGGGTGAGTCGCGTTACGAGAATATGTTCCGGCATTACGCATGGAAGTATCCGGATCGTGTATCCGCGAACATTTGTTATAATGAGGATCTGGCACGCAAGCTGTATGCTTCGGCGGATGCGTTCCTGATGCCGTCGCAGTTCGAACCGTGCGGGCTGACACAGCTCATTTCGTTCCGCTACGGTACAGTGCCGATCGTTCGTGAGACCGGCGGATTAAAGGATACCGTCATTCCGTACAATGAATACGAGAATACCGGTGACGGATTCTCCTTTACGAACTACAACGGCGACGAGCTTTTGAACACGGTCAATTATTCCAAGAAGATCTTCTTCGACCGCAAGACGAACTGGAACAAGATCGTCGAGCGCGGCATGAAGAAGGATTACTCCTGGAATAACAGCAAAGGCAATTACGAAGGCTTATACAAGTACCTGATC
>JAFSYD010000194.1 GCA_017443685.1 Lachnospiraceae bacterium
GGGATGAGTTCGATACGATGGCTGATGACGAAAAGCGGGAAGCGCTGGAAGAAGCCGGCCTCGATCCCGATGATTTTGGAGATGAGTTTCTGTTATAAAGAAATCTTGATTAGGAAAATGTATAGGAGGAAATACCGTGAAAATTTTGGTCGTCGTGGATATGCAAAATGATTTTATCGACCGGGCGCTCGGAACAAAAGAAGCGGTCGGGATCGTTGATAACGTTGCAAAGAAGATCGCGGAGTTTGACGGGAAAGTGATCTATACAAAGGATACCCATCTTGAGAACTATCTGCAAACGCAGGAAGGAAAGAATCTCCCCGTGGAGCATTGCATCAGGGGGAGCGAAGGGTGGCAGCTGTCGTCTGCGCTGCCGGTCAAAGCGGATGATCTTGTCATTGAAAAACCGACATTCGGTTCCACAGAGCTTGGCGAATATCTGAAAAAGACGGCTGCCGACGTGGATATTGAAGAGATTGAGATTGTCGGGCTTTGCACGGACATCTGTGTGATATCCAATGCGCTCCTGATCAAAGCATTCCTGCCGGAAGTGAAGATCAGTGTCGATCCCTCCTGCTGTGCGGGCGTCACGCCGGAAAGCCACAAAAACGCGCTGGAAGCAATGAAGATGTGCCAGATCAAAATTGAATGACCCTGTGGAGATGGCATGGGACTGCGGCAGATGGTAAGTGTCGCCGAGCAGCAAATGTATGAGGATAAAACGTTGTATTATAAAGAAACGGGAAAAGAGAGAAGACGCGGCTGTTAAATTCCGGCCGCGTCTTTTTTATAGTTTTTCATTCGCCATAAGTCGTAAATTCCAGTGAATCAATGATTCCTGCCAGCGCATCCGATACGGCCATATCTGCCTCTTCATCTCCACTGTTATGACCGGTAAGCTCAAACATGAGATATCCGTCCATATAATCCCTTGCAACAGCGGTGCTGTAAAGGCCGGAGCCTTCATCGGCGGGCGGCAGCGTTGCCCAGTATCCCGTCACGTCACCGGTGCCGGGAAAAATCCCTTCGCTTGTGTCTGCGCCATCGCCCCATTCTCTGGCAAGTGCCTCGATTGCATCTTTGGCGCCTTTGCCGTCAACAACATAGCTTGCGGTGATCATATTTGTCCCTGCCGATTCCCCGGTATATACGAAGGATACCATAGGACCGCCGCCGTTTACGGTAAAGAGTTCCGGATCGTATTTTACGCTCCAGCCGTTCGCATCATGATAGATGAGGTCTTCCCCGGCCGTTGCGTTCATGTAGTTCTGTGCATCAAATGTATGGGGATCCACACCCGGTACCGGAACAAACATGAGCTCCAGTCCGTCGTCAAAATGCCCCCTGACGGATCCGCCTTCCACGGAAGTGATCGTCAGTACATCGATGATCCCGTCCTCACCGCCGAATGAAAAGTCTACGGCTCCGTCTTTCTGTGTGCAGGAAAACGGCAGCCCGATCCCGACGGTTCCGTCATCCGTAAATCCCGTGCCTTCGTCATAAAAAGCATAGAAGTAATCCATCGGCGGATTCTCCGCTTCCGCCGCATAATTTACGTAGACACCTTCGGTGAAGTACGGCGCCTTTGCCACTGCTTTTTTCTGCCCGCCGCACCCGGTCAGGCATGCAACAACGAAAGCAAAGCATATAACGGTTAAGATTCTTTTTTTCATCTCATCGTTCCCTTCTTTTTCATAATATTCATACAGTATACATCAGTATATACGAAAAGGACAGCAAAAAGGTGAACCATGGCGATACGGGTATGGTATACTACCCATAGCGATGTGAGCGCATTACAAAGGAGTCCTGATCATGAAAAACAATCTCATCAAAATCGCGGCTGCCGTACCGGAACTTAAGATCGCGGATATAGCGTACAATACGGAGCAGATCAAGGCAGTGATCGATCAACATTCCGACAGCGGCCTGA
>JAFSYD010000195.1 GCA_017443685.1 Lachnospiraceae bacterium
GAAAAAGAAAAATCCCAGCATGCTCCATAACACCAGGATCATATAGGATTCAGGCGCAAGGACGGAAACGGACCAGATATTCGGTATCAGAAAATACAGGGTGAACAGGATGGAGATCAGAAAGCCCACCGCTCCCGTGATCTTAATATCCGTCCGGTTCTCTTTTACCGCGGCGTGATATGCCACTGCCGAAGTATAGGCGTAAGCGATCGTCGCGCCGATGGAATTGACGTCAATGATCCAGCCGATGGCGCTTCTGCCCAAAAGCGGCACCGGAAGCGACGCCAGGGCAACCACCGCGATGACACGCGCCGGGACGTTATTCTTATTCAATACGGCAAACTGCTTCGGCAGCATATTATCCCTTGCCAGCGCATAGATCAGACGGCTTCCGGCGACCGTATTGCCGACAAGCCCTGTCATGATCGCACACCCGGCCGCCAGGCCTAAGCAAACGATGCCGCCCTGCCCCATAACGGTGCTTACCGTATGCATGGTCGGCATACCCAAAAGACCGTCCAGATTGTCGATGTCCGCCACGTAGGCCTGCCAGTCAGCGTATCCGTCCGGTACGACCGCCGCCGCCATAAGCGCCAAAAGCCCGTATGCCGCAACGCCGGTAACAAGCGCTGCCGCCATTACAAGAAGCGACCACTTCATCGGGAAGGTAAATTCCTCGCTCGAATGCGCCACCGATTCAAAGCCGACATACGCCCACGGCGCCAGCGTGATGATCCGAAACACCTGCCCAAACATGCCCTTATCCGGCAAAAAACCGGGCGAGAGACTGTCCAAAGCAACGCCGCCCGCGCAGAATACGCCGGCCGCACAGACCAAAATGCCGCCGATCATAACGGCTACCATCGCCGTCATGATCCATGCGGTATAACGCCCGCCGTAAATGCATACACAGGCAGCGATCGCGATCGCCCCCATGGAAAGCAGGGTTTCGCCGAGATATACGTCAAAACCCGCGAATTCATAATGGAAGCCGAACTGGAAGGTCCCTCCGAACAGCTTTCTTGTGATCAGAGGGATCGACGTCGCGTTCGCCCAGATGATCGCGATATAGACAAGCGCAAGGAACCACGTGCTTAAGAAGCCGTGGTCGTAGCCCATTTCCTTTTTCGTGTAGGCAAAGGTGCCGCCGCAGTCGGGATAGCGATTCATAAGAAAGTGGTAGTTGACGCCTATGACAAACATGACCAGCCCGCCGATCGCCATGCCGATGAACGTCCCCCACGGTCCCGCCAGCGGAAGGAAGACCGTGCCCGGCATAACGAACGCGCCCCAGCCGACCGCGCATCCGAAGGACAGCGCCCAGGCGCCCACCGGGGACAGATAATGCTTTAATTCGTTTGTGTTATCGTTTTTTTTCATTTCTGCCTCCTAAAGTATTCCGGCCTTTTTGCTCTTTAATACGTCATCCGCAAACGCATTTGCCGACATCGCCACGATCGGGATATCCCGGATGTATGCTCGCCCGGAAGACCGCAGCACCTTCGTGGCTTCGTAACCGTTCATCACCGGCATCTGAAGAATCCGAAACATGGTTCCTGCCAAACATATAACTTCCCCTCTTATGTCTGATGACCGCGACATTTTTATTATATTACACACCCTTTTTAGATACAAGACTTGCGACGATTTTTCGCGCATAACAAAGGAGACAATGGGAATTTTCTGTTCCCTTGTCTCCCTTTTAACCTATCGTAATAATTTTATTACAGATGCAGTACCCGGTCCTTGATCTCCTGCGTCCGGCCCTGGTTCCAGAACTGCGTGCCGATGTACCCGCAGGTGCGGCGCGCCACCGACATCTTCGACTGGTCGCGGTTGCCGCAGTTGGGGCATTCCCAGATGAGCTTGCTGCTTGCGTCCTCAACGATGGCGATCTCCCCGTCGAATCCGCAGACCTCGCAAAAATCGCTTTTGGTATTGAGCTCCGCGTACATGATATTGTCATAGATGAACTTCATCACCGAAATCACCGCCGGAATGTTCTGCTGCATATTCGGCACCTCCACATAGGAGATCGCACCGCCCGGCGAGAGCTTTTGAAATTCCGATTCGAATTTTAATTTTTCGAAGGCGTCGATCTCCTCCGTCACGTGAACATGGTAGCTGTTGGTGATGTAATTCTTATCCGTCACGCCCGGGATGATGCCGAAGCGTTTCTGCAGGCACTTCGCGAACTTATAGGTCGTCGACTCCATCGGCGTCCCGTATACGGAGTAGCTGATGTGCTCCGCTTCCTTCCACTGCGCGCAGGCGTCATTGAGGCGCTGCATTACCTTTAAGGCGAACTGCTTGCCCATCGGGTCGGTATGGCTTACGCCGAGCATACGGTGGCACATCTCGGAAAGCCCCGCGTAGCCTAAGGAGATCGTCGAGTAACCGTTGTACAAAAGCGGATCGATCTTCTCCCCCTTTTCCAGACGCGCCAGCGCGCCATGCTGCCAGAGGATCGGCGCCACATCCGACACCGTTCCCAGAAGCCGCTCGTGCCTGCACCGCAGCGCGCGGTGGCAAAGCTCCAGGCGCTCGTCCAAGATCTTCCAGAATTTATCCATATCACCGTATGCGGAGCAGGCCACATCCACGAGATTGATCGTAACGACGCCCTGGTTGAACCGGCCGTAAAACTTGTAGCTGCCGTCCGGATTCTTCTGCGTCTCCTCCACGGTCAAGAACGACCGGCACCCCATGCAGGTATAGACGTTATCTTTCTTGAGCTCCCGCTGAATCTTCGCCGAAATATAATCCGGCACCATCCGCTTCGCGGTACATCTTGCCGCAAGCTCGGTCAGATAGTAATACGGCGTGCCCTCTTCAATATTATCCTCGTCAAGCACATAGATAAGCTTCGGGAAAGCAGGTGTCACCCACACGCCCTTTTCGTTCTTCACGCCCTGCATCCGCTGCTTTAACACTTCCTCGATGATCATCGCAAGGTCGTCGCGCGTCTGTCCCTCCGGCACCTCGTCGAGATACATAAATACCGTGACAAACGGTGCCTGTCCGTTGCAGGTCATTAAGGTAATGAGCTGATACTGGATCGTCTGGATGCCGCTTTGCACCTCGATCGCTAGACGCTTCTTAACGATCCTGTCGATGATCGCATCGTCCAAGGGCTCGCCGCAGTCGGTGCGCTCCTCGATGACCTCGCTTCTGATCTTCTTGCGGCTTACATCCACAAACGGCGCGAGATGCGCCAGCGAGAACGACTGCCCGCCGTACTGGTTCGAAGCGACCTGCGCCACGATCTGCGTCGTAACATTGCAGGCGGTAAAAAAGCTGTGCGGCTTTTCGATCATCGCCTCGGAAATAACCGTGCCGTTGTTCAGCATATCCGCCAGATTGATCAGATCGCAGTTATGCTCCCGCTGCGCATAGTAATCCGAATCGTGAAAATGAATGATCCCTTCCTCATGCGCCTTGATGATGTCCTCCGGGAGCAGGACACGCCTTGTTAAGTCCTTCGACACCTCGCCGGCCATATAGTCGCGCTGGGTCGAATTGATGACGGGATTCTTGTTCGAATTCTCCTGCTTCACTTCCTCGTTCAGCTGGTTCAAAAGCGCTAAGATCCCGTTGTCCGTCGTGTTCGTCTTACGGGACAGCTCCCTCTTGTAACGGTAGCGGACATACTTTTGAGCGACCTCATAGCAGCGCATCTCCATGATACCGGTCTCCACCATATCCTGAATGTCCTCGACATTGACCGCGTGCGTATATTCCGCCACCTGCTTTGCGATCTTGTCCGCGATCGCGCGGATCTGGAATTTGTTCATCCGGTGAATATCCGCGACCTCCTTGTTCGCCGCCTCGATCGCGCAGATGATCTTATCCTCGTGAAAGTCAACCTCCTGTCCGTTCCTCTTTATGACATTCGTCTTAACGACGATGTCCCTCGTATCCATGATGTCCATATGCTTCCTCCCTTTTTACAAAAATGCCCTCCTTCGGCATATATGTGTTAAGTCTTCCCTTAACCACAAGATATTGTGGTTTGGAGCAAAATATAGTCTTGATTTACCATTTTAACCACTATATCTTGTGTTTGCACCCTTAATATACATCATATTATGGAAAAAAGGAAGCATTTTTCGAAAAAAACTTGCCCGATTATGATTGTGAAATCTCTTATATTGGCATATACTTTGATACAGACGCAGTCACATTCGTGCAGAAATATTAAAAAACAGGGAGGTCAGATATGCGCATCTTACTTGCCGAGGACGAACGCGAGATGGCGAACGCGCTCGTTGCGATTCTAAAAAACAGCCATTACAGCGTCGACGCGGTCGATAACGGCGCGGACGCTTTCGACTATCTGGACACCGGCCTTTACGACGCCGCGATCCTGGACGTTATGATGCCGAAAATGGACGGCATTACCGTGGTAAAAAAGATCCGCGCCAAAGGCAGCGACGTGCCGATTCTTATGCTGACCGCCAAATCCGAAATCGACGATAAGGTGACGGGCTTAGACGCCGGCGCGGACGACTATCTGACGAAGCCTTTTGCCATGAAGGAGCTGCTTGCCCGTCTGCGCTCGATCAGCCGCCGGCAGGGCGAGGTCGCGGACAATACGCTGTCCTTTTCCAACATCCGTCTGGACGTTACGAACTATACGCTCTCGTCCGATACCGGCTTCGTCCGGCTCGCCAACAAGGAATACCAGATGCTTGAGATGCTCATGAAAAATCCCGGACAGATCATCTCGCAGGATCAGTTTATGGACAAGATCTGGGGCTATGACAGCGACACGGAATCGAATGTCGTGTGGGTGAACATCTCCTACCTTCGCAAAAAGCTGGCTAAAATCGGCGCCAAAGCCGCGAACAAAGCGACCCGCGGCATCGGATACAGCATCGAGATAACGGAATAAGGGGCTTACGCTATGATCAAAAATCTCCGCCGCAAATTCATTGCCGTCACCATGCTTTCCGTGGTCATAGTCCTTGCTCTTTTGATGGGCATGATCAACTACGCCAATTTCCGCAACGTCAACCGCAACCTGGATATGCGGCTGAATCTGATCGAGGAAAACGGAGGGACACTGCCTGCGTTCGATCCGGGACAGGGCCGCGGTCCGCGGAAGGATTTTTTCGCGGACGGGCCGGACGAAGATGAACCCCCGGCCGCCCCTCCTATAAAGCCGGATGGGAACAGCACGCCCTTTGCTCCGCCGGACGGAGCGGGTGAGTTTCCCGGTGGCAGGGACGATACCCCTTTCATCCGCAGCGGACTTTCCGGGGAATCTCTTTTTGACACGCGCTTTTTTACCGTTACCATCGACGACACCGGCAGCGTCAGCGCCGTCAACGCCGACAACATCGCAACCGTCACCGAAGAACAGGCAGCCTCGATCGCTCTTTTGCTCTTTCAGAAGGGACGCACCTCGGGCTATAAAAACGAATACAAATTCCGCGCGGTTCCGAATACGGACGGGGACGATTCCCCTGTTACGATGTATATTTTCTTAAACGCCGGACGCGAGCTTGACACCCTCCACAACTTTTTATTCGCGACCGTCGCGGTAAGCATCATCGGCACGCTTCTGGTGTTTCTGCTTGTCGTCATTCTCTCGAAGATCGTCGTCCGTCCGGTTGCGGAGAGCTACGAAAAGCAGAAACGTTTTATCACGGACGCGAGCCACGAGATCAAGACGCCGCTCGCGATCATCGGCGCGAACATTGAAGTTGTCGAAATGGAAAACGGAGAGAGCGAATGGACGAAAAGCATCCGCAACCAGATCACGCGGCTTGCTTCTTTGACGGAAAAGCTCGTCTTTTTGTCACGGATGGACGAGGAGGGAACCTCTCTTGTAATGGAAGAGCTTGACCTTTCCGAGCTTGTTACGGAAAGCGCGGAAGGCTTTATGGGGAGTGCGAAAAGCTCCGGCCGAACCCTTACGCTTGCCGTTGCCCCGCACCTTACGATCCGCGGGGAGCGGGCCACGCTTACGC
>JAFSYD010000196.1 GCA_017443685.1 Lachnospiraceae bacterium
TCGATACATGATCGCCGGCGTAGGAAAGCTCGGCATAGATCTCATCCGTCAGCACGAACAGATCGTGTTCCAATATGACCTCTGCGATACGCTCGAGATCCTTTTTTTCCATGATCGCGCCGGTCGGATTGTTCGGGAAAGGCAGGACGAGGATCTTCGTTTTATCCGTGATCGCTTCCTCCAATTCCTGCGCGGTCAGGCGGAATTCATTCTCCGCCTTCAGATTGATGATGACCGGCTTGCCGTTCGCTAAGATCGCACACGGCTCGTAGGATACATAACTTGGCTGCGGGATCAGAACCTCGTCCCCCGGATCGAGCATCGCGCGCAGGGCAATATCGATCGCCTCACTGCCGCCGACCGTAACGAGGATTTCCTTTTTCGGATTATAGGTCAAAGAAAAGCGGCGGCTTAAATATTCCGCGATCGCCTCTTTTAATTCCATCAGCCCGGCGTTCGATGTATAGAACGTCCGCCCCTGCTCCAGGGAATATATACCTTCCTCGCGGATGCGCCAGGGCGTGTCAAAATCAGGCTCACCGACACCTAATGAGATCGCATCCTTCATCTCGCTTACGATATCAAAAAATTTGCGGATGCCGGAGGGCTGAATGTCGACAATTCTTTTCGATAACGGATTTTTCATAGCACCATCCTCATCCTTTCGTCCCGTACTTCTTTTGCCATGATCGTGCCGTGATCCTTATATTTTTTCAAAATAAAATTCGTCCGTGTGGACTGCACGGAGTCGATCGTTGAAAGCTTCTCCGTGACAAATTCGGAAACCTCGCGGAGCGTCTTGCCTTCGAGGGTCACCATAAAATCAAAGTTGCCGGAAATCAGATAGACCGCGTTCACCTCCGGATAGTTGTAGATGTACTGCGCAACCTTGTCAAAGCCCATGCCTCTTTGCGGCGTGACGCGTACCTCGATCAGGGCATTGACCTTTTCGATGCCGACAGCGTCCCAGTTGATCAGCGTATGGTATCCGCAGATGATGTTCTCCTCGCGGAGCTTCTCAAGGGTATTCATCACGGCGGTCTCGTCCTCCCCCATTAAGATGGCGAGCTCCTTAAGATCGATGCGGGCGTTCTTTTCGATGTAATTCAAGAGTTTTTCTTCCATGTTACTTGCGTCCTCCTGTAACTTCGCATAGTCCGTATTCTGTTTTCAGATACGGTCTGTGCCTTCTATTACTGTATGCTGTCAGGACAAGCATTTTTGTTTTCGGCAGCCCGCACGGGTTCCAGATATCTTTTCACTCCGTCCACGTACAGGATGCGGTCGTTGCCGCCTGTCACTTTTCCGATGATGGATGCCGAAATGCAGGCGTCCGATAGCTTTTTTTTAAGCCCCGTCCCGTCTGCTGCTGCGATCAGATATGATCCCGCACCTTCCAGCTTGTACGGATGAATACCGTAATATTCCGCGATCTCGATCGTCTCCTGGCGGATCGGGATGTCCTTTGCAGCGATCTCCATTCCGACCCGGCTTTCCTCGCCGAGCTCCCACAGGCTTTGGAATATGCCGCCTTTGCCGCTTGCTTTTATGACCGCGGCGCCGTGTGCTCCTGCTATTTCGACTTCAGCGTGATCTGCGCCGTACTGCGCGAAGCTTTTCGCCGAACGCACCA
>JAFSYD010000197.1 GCA_017443685.1 Lachnospiraceae bacterium
CCGTTCGCGTCTTTTGCGTCCATCATCTCCTGTGACAGCTCGTAATACTCGACGATGGACGGACGGCCGTCCTCTAAGCACATCACGCCGACCTTCTCGTCGGGCGCTGCCTTTTTTACCACCTTCGCGCCGACGGATACCTTCGCAAGCACCGTCGCTCCCACGAAGCAGGGATCACAGATGCGCTGCAGGACATTATCCACCGCGAAAATGTCGATCCATTCGATACCCTCGTCCGTTAAGATCTTATCTAACCCTGCGCGTACCATGGAGGAATACCAGCCCGCGTTGCCGTTCGGCGAGGTGGAGATCCGCCCTTTCCCTTCCATATAGAGCTTGCCGTTGTAATCGCACGCCGGCGCCATATCCTGTTTGAAGAAAACAACACGGTCTTCCCTGTAACCGAAGAAATCATGCTCCTTTAAAAAGGCAACGGTCGCGTCGTTGTTCTTTTCGCTTGTCATGATAAAAAGCCTGATCCAGGTATCCGTTTCTTTTACCACATCCAAAAGGTTCTCAATAATGCGCTGGAAAATGTAGACCGGCTTTGTAAGACCGATGTCATACATCCCCTTCGGATTGTCCGAGCCAAGGCGCGTGCCCATGCCGCCCGCCAGAAGGAGGGCTGCCGTCTTGCCGGCCTTTATCGCCTCTGCGCCGGCGTCGTGGAACTCCTGCTGCCTTTGTAATATCTCCTCCCGCTGCATCGCCGCAAGCGGGGAAAATACGCCGCGTCCGCTGCCCTTTCCCGCCTCTTTGATGTGAGAGAGCACGCCAAAGTCCGTCTCGTTTACCTGTGTAAGCAGCGCCTGCTGCTCCTTTTCGGAAAGCTCGTCAAAATACGCTAACACGTGCTCCTGTCCGATTGCCTGTAACTTGCTTGCTGCTTCCTGTTTTGTCATAGTTTTATCTCCTTTATATTCATTGTCTTGCTGTCAGTATCACCGTCTGCCGCTGCCCGACGTTCCATTCCGTTAAGTTATCCATTCGCTGTTCTTCACCCGGCGCGAAGCTCCTGCCGCCGCTTTCGCACACCAGATACCAGGTAAAGTGCTCCGGCACCACCGGCAGCGTAAAGGTATGCGGCTCCCAGTGGGCGTTGATCATCACGTAGATGAAGCTGTCGTCCGATATATCAAAGGTCCCGCAGTCCTCCGCGTATAGGCAGGCAAAGACAAGCGACGGCGCGTTCATATCCAGCTCCCAGGGCGTACAGCCGTGGAAGGAGACCTCCGGGTAGCCGGTCGCATTGACCCCGGTAATGAATTTATCTGCCCGAAGCACCGGATGCGCGGCCCTGAAGGCGATCAGATTCTTTACAAAGGTAAAGAGCCCTTTGTTCTTTTCCAGGAGCGACCAGTCCAGCCAGGAGATCTTATTGTCCTGGCAGTATGCGTTGTTGTTGCCGTACTGCGTGTTGGCGAACTCGTCCCCCGAAAGGAGCATCGGAACGCCCCGGCTGATCAAAAGAAGGGTGAGCATATTCTCCATCTGCCGAAGACGGAGCGCCAGGATGCCCGGATCATCCGTATCCCCTTCCACGCCGCAGTTCCAGCTGTTGTTGTCGTTCGCGCCGTCGTTGTTGTTCTCGCCGTTAGCCTCGTTATGCTTGTCATTGTAGGACACGAGGTCGTACAGGGTGAAGCCGTCGTGGCAGGTGATGAAATTCACCGAAGCGACCGGGCTTCGTTCGCCATACATATCCTGCGATCCGCCGATCCGCCAGTAGAGCTCCGGAGCACACCCCGCTTCGCCTTTGACAAAGCGCCGCACGCAGTCGCGGAATTTGCCGTTCCACTCCGACCAGCGGTGCCAGGACGGGAAAGAGCCCACCTGATATAAGCCCCCGGCGTCCCACGCCTCAGCGATCAGCTTGCAGCCGCCTAAGAACGGATCATGCGCGATGGTCTCCAGAAGCGGCGGCGACAGCATCGGCACACCTCTCTCATCACGGGTCAGGATAGACGCGAGGTCGAAGCGGAAGCCGTCCACATGATAGGACGCCATCCAGTAACGCAGGCAGTCTAAGATATGGCTGCGCACCACCGCATTATTGCAGTTCATGGTATTGCCGCAGCCGCTGAAATTGTAATACCAGCCATCCGGCGTCAAAAGGTAGTAGGTGCGGTTATCAATGCCCCGGTAAGAGATCAAAGGTCCGTTCTCGTTGCCCTCCGCCGTGTGATTGAACACCACATCGAGGATCACTTCGATCCCGTTCTGGTGGAAGGTCTGGATCATATTCTTCAGCTCGTCCGCCTCCATCCCGTAGGGTCCGGAGGTTGCGTAGCCCGCCTTCGGAGCGAAGAAATTTACCGTGGAATACCCCCAGTAATTGTACAGCCGCTCGCCGCCCACGACCCTGGAATTCTCAAATTCGTCAAATTCAAAGATTGGAAGAAGCTCCACGCAGTTGACGCCCAGCTCCTTTAAGTAGGGAATCTTCTCGCACAGCCCGGCGAATTTGCCGTTGCGCCTGACGCCGCTTGATCTATCCCGGGTAAAGCTTCTGACATGCAGCTCGTAGATCACAAGATCCTTCTGCGGGATCCTAAGAGGCGTATCCCCCTCCCAGTCAAAGTCCTCCAGAATGACCCTGCCGCGATGCAAAAACGGATCAGACCAGTCCGGTTCATCTCCCCAGTGCCGCCTGCCCGAAACAGACTTCGCATACGGATCCAAAAGCGGCACCTCCTTATTGAACATAAGCCCCTTTTCGCGGTCATACGGTCCGTCCATCTCGTACCCGTATTCGAGATCATCAATATCCAGCCCGAATACCATCATTGCATAGACATCCCCGATCTTATAGTCCTTCGGGAACGGGATCTTCAGATACGGCTCGCGATCGCCCTTGTGATACAAAAGCAGCGTGCAGGACTGTGCTTCCTTTGAAAATATGGAAAAATTAACGGTTCTGCCGTCAAAGGTCGTCGCCCCAAACGGAAAGAGCCGTCCGGCGCGATACTCGACATCGCCGATCCGGTCGGTCGGATAACTGTCCATCGGTCGCATAGTTACATTCCCCCTTTATCTGATATTTTTTCGGCCCGGTTGCCCCAAATCTTCCCCCTGCGCTTATATGCGCTTTAACATTCCGGTCCGTAAAATATCGCCTTCAAGATATCCGCGGTCCACCGCTTCCGCGGAAATGCCCGCTTCGGAAAGCACTGCCGCGATCGCCTCTGCGTGGACGTGCGTATCGGACTTTTGAATGCAGCGGATCACCATTTCGTCCCCCGCGGTAAATACGACCACGGAAAGCGACGCGCTCACGACGCAGCTGTACTCTGCCTTCGCAAGGAAGGAATAGTCCTGCTTCCGGCGCGGATAGGTCACCGCACAGCTGACCGGCGTGATCGCCCCTTCCGGAAGCGCCGCAACCGGTACCGGTTCTATCTCGGCAATGGGCTTTTCCGATGCTTCTATGCCCCTGACCGCCGCAA
>JAFSYD010000017.1 GCA_017443685.1 Lachnospiraceae bacterium
AATGGATGCATTCCTCATCCATATGGCACGAAGGTATGATATTAAGGGAAAAACGTATTTCAGTTTTCCGAACAAGTATTATTATACGGATATTGGCCTTCGGAATGCGAGATTGAATTACCGGCAGTATGACCCGGGGCACATGATGGAGAATATCATTTATAACGAGCTGGTTTTACGAGGATTCTCCGTTGATGTCGGAATGGTTCTGGAACGGAAGAATAATGAAAAAATACAGCGGGAAATCGACTTTATCGTAAATGACGGCGACCGGCGTACCTACATCCAGTCAGCCTATCAGATGGATTCGGAACAAAAAGAAAACTCGGAACTGCGTTCTATGAAGCTGACGGGAGATTTTTTCCGAAAGATTGTCATTCGTTCAGATATATCGCATAATTACTACGATGACAACGGGTTTTACCACTGTAATCTATTGGATTTCCTGCTCGGAAGCGTAGAGATCTTTTGATTATTTTTTCCCGTGCGGAAATATAAATTCCGCGTTTACCGATTGAGAGTAGTGTGATTTAAGAGAGGTCTAAAACATATTTTACAATATCGAACAGTTATAAAAGGATAGGGGTCGGAAGAGGAGATAAGCGCATGAAGATCGTGGTATTGGACGGCTATACGGAAAACCCCGGGGACCTGTCCTGGGAAAAGCTGGAGGCGCTGGGAGAGGTGACCGTGTACGACCGCTGCGCGCCGGGGGATACGGACGCGGTGATCAGGCGGATCGGGGACGCGCCGATCGTTGTGACGAACAAGACGCCGATCACAAGGGAGATACTGGACGCGTGCCCAGGGATACGCTTTATTTCGGTTCTGGCGACGGGGTACAACGTGGTGGACGCGGCGGCGGCGAGGGAGAAGGGCATCCCCGTATCCAACGTGCCGTCCTACGGCACCGAGGCGGTGGCGCAGTATTCCATCGCGCTGCTGCTGGAGGTGTGCCACCATATCGGGCACCACGACCGCACCGTAAAAGAGGGAAGATGGCAGCGCAGCGATGACTGGTGCTACTGGGATCATCCCCTGATCGAGCTTGCCGGAAAGACCATCGGCATCATCGGCTTCGGCCGGATCGGAAAGACGGAAGGGAGGATCGCAAAGGCGATGGGCATGCGCGTGCTTGCCTGCGACCCGCGCCCGGATGACGCGGGCAGGGAGATCGCCGCGTACGTCTCCCTGGATGAACTGTACGCGCAGAGCGACGTGATCTCGCTGCATTGCAATCTGACGGCGGACAACGCGGGCATGATCAACGCGGAAAGCATCGCGAAGATGAAGGACGGGGCGATCCTGATCAACAACGCGCGCGGTCAGCTCATACGCGAAAAGGACCTTGCCGACGCGCTGAACGGGGGAAAGCTTGCGGCAGCGGCGCTCGACGTGGTTAGCGAGGAGCCGATACGCGCGGACAATCCTCTCCTTTTTGCAAAAAACTGCATCCTGACGCCGCATATCTCCTGGGCGTCCAAAGAATGCCGCGCGCGCATCATGGACTGTACGGCGGAAAATATCCGCGCGTTCCTTTCCGACAGGCCGATCCACGTGGTGAACGGGTAGGAGAAGAAGGGGATCAGAGAGCCGCAACGCTTCGGACGGGCCTTAAGTGCCGATATGCCGGATACATTTTTGCCAACCCGACGGATGAATTTTCGCCAAACTGCGGAACGGATTTCCGCCAAACTGCGGAATGAATTTTCGCCAAGTTGCGGATTTGCTTTGCTTCTGAAGCGGAAATCCACTATAATATAGAGAACTGATAGCAGGAAGGGGCTCTATATGGCAAGGTATAAGCCGAGGGTGATCGACGAGACTATTGCAAATCGCCTGAGAAATAAAGGCGCGATCCTGGTGGAAGGGGCGAAGTGGTGCGGCAAGACCACCACCTGTGAGCAACACGCCGCCAGCATCCTGTATATGAGCGAACCCGATCAGATGAAGCAAAATCTCCAACTGGCGGATATCAGCCCGCGTTTCCTGCTGCAGGGAGATACGCCTCGCCTGATCGACGAATGGCAAATGGCCCCCAAGCTGTGGGACGCCGTGCGCTTTGAGGTAGATCACCGGGACGGATTCGGTCATTTCCTGCTGACCGGTTCCGCCGTGCCTGCAGAAATGGAGCAGGTACACCATACGGGAACTGGGCGCTTTGCCTGGA
>JAFSYD010000198.1 GCA_017443685.1 Lachnospiraceae bacterium
GTTGCCCGGTCCGGTAACCGCACGGCCGCGGCGGCCGTTGTCGATCAAGGCGTCAACCGCCTCCTGGAGCATCCGCTTTTCGTTACGGACGATGATCTCCGGCGCGCCCAGATCCAGCAGGCGGCGCAGACGGTTATTGCGGTTGATGATGCGTCGGTACAAGTCATTCAGGTCACTCGTCGCAAAACGTCCGCCGTCCAGCTGCACCATCGGGCGAAGATCCGGCGGAATGACCGGAATTACGTTCATGATCATCCACTCCGGCTTGTTGCCGGACTCGCGGAACGCTTCCACAACCTCAAGCCGCTTGATGATGCGGGCCCGCTTCTGTCCCGTCGCGTTCTCCAGCTCAGCGGAAAGTACCTCGTATTCATTTTCCAGATCAATATTTCGCAAAAGCTCCTGTACGGACTCCGCTCCCATGCCAACGCGGAACTCATCCCCGTACTGATCCCTTGCTTCCTGGTACTCCAGCTCAGAGAGTACCTGCTTATACATAAGCCCCGTATCGCCCGGGTTCAGCACGATATACGCCGCAAAATAAAGCACACGCTCCAGCGTACGCGGAGAAAGATCCAGGATCAGACCCATCCGCGACGGGATACCCTTGAAATACCAGATATGCGATACCGGCGCCGCAAGCTCGATGTGCCCCATCCGCTCCCGGCGAACCGCCGCCTTCGTGACCTCAACGCCGCAGCGGTCGCAGACAACGCCTTTATAACGGATCTTTTTATATTTGCCGCAATGGCATTCCCAGTCCTTGGTCGGTCCGAAGATCTTTTCACAGAACAGACCGTCCTTTTCCGGCTTTAATGTACGATAATTGATCGTCTCGGGCTTTTTGACCTCGCCGCGCGACCATTCCCGGATCTTCTCCGGCGATGCCAGACCGATCTGAATGGCGTCAAAAGCGATCGGCTGGTTGGTTGCTTCTCTGTTTCTGTCCGGCATGATGAAACTCCTTTTCTATAAAGAAAACTGCGGGTAAAAAAACTTATTATTCATCGTAAGGCTCATTGCCCAGCACATCAAGCGCTGCCGCAAGGTCGCTGTCCGAGTCACCGTAGTCATCATAGTCATCCGACTCATCCTCGATGTCCCGAAGCTCCTCGCTCTCATCGTCGAACTCCTGCCTCGTAAAGCCATGCGATTCAAAGGATTCGTTGCTCTCGAAAGCGAAGTTCCGGTCGCCCGAAATAATGGATTCGATGTTCGTGTTGCCGTATTCGCTCGTCTCGATCATCTGAACTTCCCTGCGGTTCTCGTCCAGCACCTTTACATCGAGCCCCAGGGACTGCAGCTCCTTCAAAAGCACCTTGAAGGATTCCGGGATCCCCGGATCCGGGATATTCTCACCCTTAATGATCGCCTCATAGGTCTTCACACGACCGACAACGTCATCGGACTTCATCGTCAGGATCTCCTGCAGCGTGTATGCCGCCCCGTATGCCTCCAAGGCCCAAACTTCCATCTCTCCGAAACGCTGTCCGCCGAACTGCGCCTTGCCGCCGAGGGGCTGCTGCGTA
>JAFSYD010000199.1 GCA_017443685.1 Lachnospiraceae bacterium
CCACATCATCGCTAAGGTAATCCACCCTTTTTGCAAGATCCAGATAGCTCCGGTATTCCACGGAAAGATGCGGTGCTTTTGCTCCGGCGCTCTCTTCCGGCTTGCCCTTGCATTCGCTAACCTCCATATACCGCCCCGGAGGGAACGGGATGATGTTGTCCACCACACCCACAAGGTTCTTTGCCTCGCTTGCGAAAAAGATCGCGCCATCCTTATCATACCCGTAAAAAAGCGGGCGGATCCCGATCGGATCCCTTGCGGCTATGATCTTTTCGTTTTTGGTATCGTAGATCACACAGGCAAATTCGGCGTCTAATTTTTCAAACATTCCGACGCCGTACTGCTCATACAGCGGCAGGATGATCTCACAGTCACTGTTGCCGGCAAAGGTATAGCCTTTCTCTTTTAATTCCTCTCTTGCTTTTTCAAAGCCGTAGAGCTCTCCGTTGCAGATGACATAATTGCCGTTTAACTCAAAGGGCTGCATGCCGGCCGCTCCCGGCCCCATAATGGAGAGGCGTTCAAAACCTAAGATCGCGTCCCCCGTCTTAAGGACCTTCCTGTCATCCGGCCCGCGAGATGCTGTCTTAGTCAGCGCTTCCGTAAACTTCTCTTCTGTGATCGTGCTTTTGTAAGCAGCCATGATCGAACACATTTTTACAACTTCCTTTCTTCCCGTAACGGTTCCGTTTGCATCCTTTTGCAGTGATGCCGGGGAACGATTACTTTTTAAAAAAACGGCGTGCACATCCAAAGTAAAAAGGAGGATATGCACGCCATTGTGCCGCGATCGCTATGTAGGTGTAGTATAAAAAAATCGGCAAAGAACCTGTCGCGGATAAAATCCTAACAGCGCCTTTGCCGTTTCAATGGTGATAATTTAGCACAAGAGACTTAATATGTCAACCATAAATTTTTTGCATAATTCTTCGATTGAGGGAAACACGAAAATATGGCTCCCGTAAATGATAACCGTTACTGTCCGGTTGCCGGACCGTTGCTTTTACTCTACATCCTGCAGAGCATCATAGCCTTCCTCGCCGGTACGGATCTTAATGACGTTCTCCACATTGTAAACGAAGATCTTGCCGTCACCGATGTGTCCGGTGTACAGTACCTTCTTCGCCACCTCGATCACCTTGCGTACCGGAACCGCGCATACCACAACGTCAATACGGATCTTCGGCAGAAGCGCCGCCTCAACCTCAACCCCGCGGTAGTATTCCGGTGCACCCTTCTGCTTGCCGCAGCCCATAACGTGGGATACGGTCATACCGGTAATACCGATGGATACCAGTGCATTTTTCAGGCGTTCCAGATTCCGCTCGCGGCAGAGGATCTCGATCTTCGTCATCTTCGGACTGCCGACCTCCATCGTCTTCGTATCCATATTCGGCGCAACCTTTACCTCAACGGCTGCCTCCGTCGGAACCGCGTCTTCCTCAGCGATCGCCACATCCGATACGCCCTCCAGATATTCCTCGCCGTAAGAGTTTAAGATCTCAAAATCACCGTATGCGCTTTGTAATCCGTGCTCCGTCGCGTCCAGACCCGTGATCTCTTCTTCAGCCGTCGCACGGATACCGATGGTAGCTTTGATCACCGAAAACGTAATAAAGATCGTGACCGCCGTCCATGCTGCCGTCGCGCACATGCCGAGAAGCTGGGTTCCCAGAAGCTTCGTCCCACCACCGTAGAACAGACCTGTCATTACATTGCCGCCGGCATCCACCACCGCGTAGCCCGGTGCGCTGTCCGTCGCAAACAGTCCGACCGCGACCGTACCCCAGATACCGTTCATCATATGTACCGCGACCGCGCCGACCGGATCGTCGATGCGCAGCACATGATCTAAGAACCATACGCCGAATACAACGAGAACGCCGGCTACCGCACCGATCACGATCGCGCCGAAGGCGTCCGTTACGTCACAGCCTGCCGTGATGGCAACCAGCCCCGCGAGGGATGCGTTTAAGCACATCGAAACGTCCGGTTTGCCGTATTTTACCCATGTAAAAACCATACATACCACGGTGGCGATCGCCGGTGCGATCGTCGTCGTTGCGAAGATCGATCCCAGCTGGTCAAGTGCCGTTGCCGCTGCGCCGTTGAAGCCGTACCAGCCGAACCAGAGAATGAATACCCCCAGCGCACCCATGGGTATGTTGTGTCCCGGGAAAGCGTTGACCTTGACCACCTTACCGCTGTCGTTGCGGATGAATTTTCCGATCCGCGGTCCTAAGATCCAAGCTCCGATCAGTGCGGAGATCCCGCCGACCATATGGATGCAGTTGCTCCCCGCGAAATCATGAAAGCCGAGCTCGGACAGCCAGCCGCCGCCCCATACCCAGTGTGCCTCGATCGGATAGATCAGCGCCGAGATCACTGCCGAATAGATGCAGTAGGACAGGAACTTCGTCCGCTCCGCCATCGCTCCCGATACGATCGTCGCCGTCGTCGCACAGAACACAAGGTTGAATACGAACACCGACCAGTCAAACGATGCATAATCGGAAAAAATGGCAAGATCCGGTATCCCCAAAAAGCCTGCCGCCGCATTCTGTCCGAACAGCAATCCGTATCCGAGCAGAATGAACACAACCGTACCGATACAAAAATCCATCAGGTTTTTCATGATGATGTTGCCCGCGTTTTTCGCCCGCGCGAACCCCGCCTCCACCATC
>JAFSYD010000200.1 GCA_017443685.1 Lachnospiraceae bacterium
GGATAGTGCCCGCCTTTCCGATCTTGTTGATTTTCTGAATTGCCAGTGTTTTCATTGTCATTCCTCCGGATACATATTTCGTTAAAAAGTTAATGTTTATCGTTAATATCATTATACATCGATATCTTCGTTTGTCAATAAGAAATTATCGTAAAACATTAAATTATTTTCGATAGCAAATCCCCGGCCAGATTGCTCCGGTCGGGGATTCTGCGGTAATTACTTTATTGCGCGACTGTAACGCGCCGCTGCCCGTCTTACGCAGCCGGCACCTTGATAAACGCCTGGCCGGGATCGATCTCCTCGCGGATCAGGCGGATGATCTCCGGATCCGGTCCTTCCATCAGCTCGGCCTTCGATACGTCGACCTCAAAGCCCGTGTTCTCCTGCACCATCTCCGGCGACGAGAACGGATAATAATACGCGAGGTACATCCGCTTTGTCTTCTCGTCGAACTTCATGATACCGAGATCCGTCACGACCATCTGCGGCCCGCGGTTGCCGGGAAGCGACGCTTTCTCGCGCCCGCCCGGGCCGTCCATCCAGCCGGGTGACGTGATGTAGTCGACCTTGTCGATGAAGCGGCGGGACTGGTGCTGCATCATGATGATCGTGTTGCAGTACGTCGCGATGCCGTTCGCACCGCCCGATCCGGTAAAGCGGGTCTTCGGGTGATGATAATCGCCGATCGACGTGGAGTTCACGTTGCCGAACGGATCGATCTGCGCGCCGCCGATGAAGGCGATCAGACGGTCTTCGTCGTGCAGCCACTCGTTCGCCTCAAAGCCGATGAAGCGGATGTTCGGCCACTGCACCGCGCAGTGCGCCATAAAGCGCAGATCACCGACAGAGCGCGGCACTTCGACCGGATCGCAGTCCATCAGTCCCGATTCCACGATCGGAATACAGCTGGGGCAGATCGCGCGCTTGGCGAGTGACGCGCCGATCAGCGGCAGACCCGTTCCGACGATAACGATCTGGTTTTCCTTGATATTTTTTGCGATGGCATACGCCTGCATTTCCTGTTTTGTATAGTTTGTGTAATCCATAGCAACCTCCTTGCTGTACGCGTCCGTAAGAGACAGTTATTTGCTTACCGCATATCCGAGACCCGGTACCACCCGGAGGCTCGCAAGGCGGGAGCCGCCGATCAGATCCAGCAGGTCGTCATGATTCTTCATATCGTATACATACTTCTTGACATAGGCCTTGAAGCTCTCCTCATCCTTCGATGCCTGATCGTATTCCCTGAGTGCCTCGCCGTCCGTGTCGTAATAGTTGTAGCACTGGGACGGCCATGCGCCGTAGGGCACATGTACGACCGCGTTGACACAGGGACCGAAGATGCGGGTCAGGGTCGGATCCCTGCGGATGTATTCGTTGCTGACAAGCTCTTCACAGGTCACGATGGTGCGCTTCGCCGCCATCACGATATCCAGATCATGGAATTCGTCGCCTTCGATGATGCAGGTGCCGTCGGGGGATGCCTTCTGGACATGGATAACCGCGCTGTCCAGACGCGGCACCGGCAGCGCCACGACCTTCTCACCCGGATTGAACGGATTGTCGACCATGATGTACTTGTCGTTGTCGACGCTGTCCATCTTCGCGCGCTCTTCCTTGCTGATTCCCCAGAACTCCGTCAGTCCCGTGCCGGCCATGAGCTTCACGGGCAGGAAGGGAAGCCCGAGCGAAGCCGCATGCAGCTGCAGCAGCAGCGCGTCCTGTGAATAATCTTCAAATGCGATGGTGCCGTTTTCAATTGCGGCACGGAATCTGCGTGAGACGTTCGTATAGCCGGAATTTGCCGTATAGCAGTTGATGTAGGCTCTCACGCGTCCTTCACCGATCAGCAGGTCCCAGTCACCGCCCGCGGGCCCCGACCATCCGGTCAGATCCTTTTTGCCCTGGCGCAGCATCTCCTCGACCACCGCGTAGGGCTTGCGGTTCGTGGTGAAGCCGCCGAAACACATGATGTCGCCGTCCTTGATAAACTCGGCAACGGCGTCGTGCAGATTCATTACTTTGTCCATTGTAACCCTCCTTTGAGATAAACTGTGCTACCAATATCAGATTATATCATTGTTCCGAAGCGTATGCCATATGGGAATCACCGGTATCCCCTGCAGGAAAAACTTATGACGCCTTTGCCTGTTCGAGCGCCGCGAGCTTTAAGGACACGCAGAACACCTGCATGGCCTTTTCCAGATCCTCTACCGGCGGCATGGACGGCGCCACGCGGATGTAGCAGTCATCCGGATCCTTGCCGTAAGGATTGGTCGCGCCGGCGTTCGTCATAATGACACCGGCCTCCTTGCACAGCTCCCAGGTCCGCTTTGCCAGACCCGGTGCCGCGACCGCCACGAAATAACCGCCCTTCGGATGTTCCCAGCGCGCGATATCATAGGGCGCAATCTCTTTTTCGAGCGTACGGATGACCATGTCGAATTTCGGTTTCAAAATCTGCGCGTGCCGTTTCATCA
>JAFSYD010000018.1 GCA_017443685.1 Lachnospiraceae bacterium
CTTTACGAACCAAGCGGCGGCTCCGCACCCGATATCGCGGGCAAGGGCATTGCGAACCCGATCGCTACGATCCTTTCGGCTGCAATGATGCTGCGATTCACATTCGATCTGGACAAAGAAGCGGACGCGATCGGGAATGCGGTACAGCAGGTATTAAAAGACGGCTATCGGACCATTGATATTATGCCGCAGGACAAGAGCAAGAGAGACACCGTTAAGCAGGTAGGGACGGTCGAGATGGGGAATCTGATCGTTGATAGGATTTAGGAGGGATAATATGAAAAGTGATAATATGAAATCCGGTATCCAGCAGGCGCCGGCGCGCAGCCTGCTGAACGCCTTAGGCTATACCCCGGAGGAGATAAAGAAGCCCATCGTCGGCATCGTAAGCTCCTATAATGAGATCGTACCGGGCCATATGAACATCGACAAGATCGTGGACGCCGTTAAGCTCGGCGTTGCGGAAGCGGGCGGTACGCCGGTGGTATTCCCGGCGATCGCGGTCTGTGACGGGATCGCGATGGGGCACATCGGCATGAAATATTCTCTTGTAACAAGAGATCTGATCGCTGACTCCACGGAATGTATGGCGATCGCGCATCAGTTTGACGCACTGGTGATGGTGCCGAACTGTGACAAGAACGTACCGGGCTTGCTTATGGCGGCGGCACGCATCAACGTACCGACGGTATTCGTATCGGGCGGACCGATGCTGGCCGGACACGTACATGGACAGAAGCGGTCGCTTTCGTCGATCTTCGAGGCGGTCGGTGCGCATGCGGCAGGCAAAATGACCGAGGCAGACGTAGCGGAATACGAGGAAAAGATCTGTCCGACCTGTGGCTCCTGCTCGGGAATGTATACGGCAAATTCGATGAACTGCCTGACGGAAGTATTGGGCATGGGACTACGCGGCAACGGCACGATCCCGGCGGTATATTCCGAGCGGCTCCGTCTTGCGAAGCGTGCGGGCTATGCGGTGATGGATATGGTGGAAAAGAATATCCGTCCGCGTGATATCATGACAAAGGAAGCGATCATCAACGCGCTGACCGTTGATATGGCACTCGGCTGTTCGACGAACTCAATGCTGCATCTGCCGGCTATCGCGCATGAGATCGGCTTTGATTTCGATATTTCCTATGCGAACCCGATCAGCGAGAAAACGCCGAACCTCTGTCACCTCGCACCGGCGGGACCGACCTATATGGAAGACTTAAACGAGGCCGGCGGCGTATACGCCGTGATGAAGGAGCTGGCGGATATCGGCCTTTTGAACACGGACTGCATTACGGTCACAGGGAAAACGGTTGGTGAAAATATCAAAAACGCAGTCAATTTGAACCCGGAGGTGATCCGTCCGGTGGACAACCCGTATTCGAAGACCGGCGGACTTGCGGTCTTAAAGGGCAATCTTGCGCCGGACGGCAGCGTGGTAAAGCGCTCCGCGGTTGTGGAAGAAATGATGGTACACGAAGGACCGGCGAGGGTATTTGACAGCGAAGAGGATGCGATCGAAGCGATCAAGGGCGGCAGGATCAACGAAGGTGATGTCGTTGTCATCCGCTATGAGGGACCGAAAGGCGGACCGGGCATGCGCGAGATGTTAAACCCGACCTCCGCGATCGCGGGAATGGGCTTAGGCTCAACCGTAGCGCTCATTACGGATGGACGTTTCTCCGGAGCAAGCCGCGGCGCGTCCATCGGACATGTATCGCCGGAAGCGGCGGTTGGCGGCCCGATCGCGCTCGTTGAAGAGGGCGATATCATTGCCATCGATATTCCGGGGTTGTCGCTGAATCTGAAGGTATCGGATGAAGAACTGGAAAGACGCCGTGCGAACTGGAAGCCGAGAGAACCCAAGGTTACAACGGGTTACTTAGCAAGATACGCAAGTATGGTAACGTCCGGTAATCGCGGGGCAATTTTAGAGGTATAAGCGGGCTTACGCAGCACACCAAGCCGGGAGAGGATAATTAACATGCAACTTACAGGCTCACAAATCATCATCGAATGCTTAAAAGAACAGTCCGTCGATACCATCTTCGGCTACCCGGGCGGGGCGATCCTTAACGTCTATGACGAGCTTTATAAGCACCGCGACGAGATCCATCACGTCTTAACCAGCCATGAGCAGGGCGCGGCACACGCGGCGGACGGCTACGCGCGGACAACGGGGAAGGTCGGCGTCTGTTTCGCGACCAGCGGTCCGGGGGCGACAAACCTTGTGACAGGCATAGCGACGGCATATATGGATTCGGTGCCCCTCGTGGCGATCACCTGCAACGTTAACCTGCCGCTTCTTGGCAAGGACAGCTTTCAGGAGGTCGATATCGCGGGGATCACGATGCCGATCACGAAGCACAATTTTATCGTGAAGAACGTCGAAAAACTGGCGCCGACGATCCGCCGTGCCTTCAGGATCGCGGCGACGGGAAGGCCGGGACCGGTCTTAGTGGATATCCCGAAGGACGTGACCGCGGCCAAAACGACGTTCAAGGCGCAAAAGCCGGCGAAGATCGAACGCGTGACGGAGACGATCACAAAGGAAGATATAGCGGCGGCAGTGAAGATGATCGAGCGGTGCAAGAAGCCCTACGTGATGGTGGGCGGCGGCGCCGTGATCTCGGGAGCATCCGAGGAGCTTGCGGAATTTGTAAAAAAAGTGGACGCACCGGTCTGCGATACGCTGATGGGCAAGGGCGCATACGACGGCACGAAGGAGAATTACACCGGTATGCTCGGTATGCACGGGACGAAGGTTTCGAACTTCGGCGTCAGCGAGTGCGACCTTTTGATCGCCGTCGGTACAAGGTTTTCCGACCGTATCCTCGGCAACCCGAAGCGTTTTGCAAGGAATGCGAAGGTTCTGCAGTTCGACGTTGACCCGGTGGAGATCAATAAGAACGTTGTCGTGGATGCACAGGTGATCGGTGATATCAAGGAGATATTAAAGCGCTTAAATCCGGCGCTGCACAGCCAGGACCACAGGGACTGGATGGCACATATCGCGCATCTTATGGAGGAATATCCGCAGGAGATGCCCGAAGAGGGACTGAACGGGCCGTACGCCGTGTCCAAAATATACGAGGCGACGAAGGGCGATGCGATCATCGTGACCGAAGTCGGACAGCATCAGATGTGGGCGGCACAGTATTACAAATATGACAGACCGCGCAACCTGATCACTTCGGGCGGCTGCGGTACCATGGGCTACGGGCTGGGAGCGGCGATCGGCGCATCGATCGCGAATCCCGGCAGACGGGTCATCAATATCGCCGGCGACGGGTGCTTCCGTATGAATATGAACGAGCTGATGACTGCGGTGCGCAATCATTGTCCGATCATCGAGGTTCTGATGAATAACGGCGTTTTGGGCATGGTCCGGCAGTGGCAGGATCTGTTTTATGACGAGCATTATTCGGCAACGGTACTTGACGATAACACAAATTATGTTAAAATAGCCGAAGCGATGGGTGCGAAGGGCAGACGCGTGACGACACGCGAGGAATTTGAGGCAGCACTCGAAATGGCGTTAGGGGAAAAAGAGACGCCCTTCGTGATCGACTGCTGCATTGACAGGGACGATAAGGTCTGGCCGATGGTCGCGCCGGGCGCACCGATCTCGGAATGCTTCGGTTCGGAAGCCATAAAGAAATGAGGCAGCTGCCCAGAACCCGGAAGCAAAAAAGAAACAGGACAGCCGTTTTAAGCGATAACGGCACAGCCAACAGATAAGGGAAAAGGGGAAGGTAATCATCAACCACCACAGAAAGGAACATCATGGCAAGAGTTTATAACTTTTCAGCGGGACCGGCAGTGCTGCCGGAAGAGGTGTTAAA